>NZ_AOME01000072.1 GCF_000336935.1 Halococcus salifodinae DSM 8989
GGAGCGAACTCCGAGAGCCCGGAGACGTACCGATAGAGCGCGATCGACCCGAGGATCGTCGAGAACACCATGATGAGCCCGACGTTCCGGAAGAACAGCTTCGAGACGCTCCCGACGAAGAAGACGAACGAGTAGGGGATCAGGACGACGAGACCGACGGTGAAGTACTTCACCAGCGCGGCGGTGTCGGGGGTGTCCCGGAGCCGGCCGGCGAGGCTCGTGAGCATCAGTAGACCGGCGAGCGCCGCGAAGATCGCGCTGACCGAGAACAGTTTCAGGAACACCTCGACGATGCCCGCCCCGATCGCGGTCAGCGAGTTCCCTCGACTGGCGACTGCCGCACCCGCGCTTGCACCGCCGGTCAGGAAGCTCAACAGCTCGCGCAACACCGCGTCGACGGAGTTCTCGTAGCGCCCTCGTCCGACCGACCAGAGCATGAACGACCCGATGACGAACATCGTCGGTCCGTAGAGGGTTTTGTGACCGGCGATCCGACTGTCCGGGCGCATCGATCGGTAGATGAACTGAACGCCGGAGATCGTGATGAACAGGATGATGAGATTCGCGGCCTGCTGTGGGTGATACAGCACCGACGCGCCCAGCACCACCGCGAACAGCGCCGTGAGCGCCGGCACGGGGTATCGGCTCTCGAAGACGTCGGCCGGACTGGTGAGATAGTTGATCAGGAAGTAGATCACGACCGGACTCAACAGCACGGCGTCGGTGATCGGGTGGGGCGTCATGTAGTTCATCCCGAGGTGGTTGATCGGGAGGAGGAGAAAGGCTGCGAGCCCACTGAGCAGCATTGCACCGCGGTGGCTGGTCATCGAGCGCACGCACAGCGGGATGAACACGACGAAAGAGAGGATGTACGCGAGCACCACCAGCAACATCGAGCGTGGGATCGTCGTCCCGACTACGCCCTTCATGAACAACGAGGTGGTGTGGATCCCGGGATAGAACAGTCCGAACGCGCTCAGCACGCCCTCGAAGAGGTCCTTCGTCCAGCCGAGGTGTGTCATCGCGTCGCCGGTGCCGTAGAAGAAGTAGTTCCGGATGATCGGCAGTCCGGCGAGTGCGAGCACTGCACCACCGCCGAGCGCGAGCCCGCCGAGGCTGAGATACCCCTCGGGCGCGTACAGCGTGACGGCGATCGCGATCGTGATCGCGACCGCGAAGCCGAGCCAGAACCCGATCGGGGTGGCGGTGGTGTAGATCGAAATCTCGTACCCCTCGGCCGGCGCGCCGTAGGCGTACAGCACGGCACCGGCGAGCGCGAGATAGCCGACGACGAGGGCGATCTTCTGCCCCCGGTAGGCCGGCGTGTCGGATGTGGTAAGCGTGCTCATCTGTAGGAGGGCCGCTCGATGCGGGCAGTTGGTGCTTTCTCTACCGTCCGCACTCCCTTTATTCCCATCGACTTCAGCCCGCGCGGGGTCGATCGGCTGATTGCATCGGTTCAACGGTCGAATGTGGCGCGTGGCTGGGTCGTGACGAACGGGCGGGCTGTGGCGAGCGGGCGGATGTGGCAAACCGGCGGATCGTGACGACTAAACCGGGTTGGCGGGTAGCATACCCATCATGGACCGGCCGAACATCGTCTGGATCACGCTCGAGAGCACGCGAATGGATCACACCTCGCTCGACGGCTACTCGCGCGACACCACCCCGAACCTCGCGCGAATCGCCGGGATGGGCGACGGTCGTGCGTTCGAGGACTGCCACACCCACGGCGTCTGGACGCTCACATCGAGTGCGTCGATTCTCACTGGCACCGTCCCCACTCACCACGGCGCGGGGATGGAAAACGACGTGATCCCCGAGGAGCTCGACACGATCCCCGAACGCCTCACCGAGCAGGGGTATCACACCTCGTGTCTCTCGCCGAACTCCCACCTGAGCTCGGCGACCGACCTCGACCGCGGGTTCGAGGAGTTCACGTGGCTGAGCGCGGACACGCTGTTAGAGGCTGCCGGCCCTCGTATCCTCGCGAAGTACCTGCTCAACTGCCGGCGACACGGTCCCGGCTTCACGACCGACACGCGGCGTCACGGCACGGGCTTTCTGATGAACGAGATCGCGAAGCGCCGGCTCGACGACTACGCCGGGAACGACGAGCCGTTCTTCCTCTACGCGCACTACGGCGACCCTCATCATCCCTACCACCCACCACAGCGCTATCTCGACCGGTACGCCGAGGATTTCGAGATGGACACCGACCGAGCGCGAAAGCTCGGGCTCTACCACCACGACAACCTCCACCAGCTCATCGCGGACGGCACTCCGTTCTCGCCGGACGAGTGGGACGCGCTCCACGCGCTCTACGACGCCGAGATCGCCCACACCGACGATCTCGTCGGCGATCTGTTCGACTACGCGAACCGCCTCGATCTCGACGATACGGTGTTCGTGATCACCGCCGATCACGGCGAGCTGTTCGGTGAGCACGGGATGCTCGCCCATCTCGTCGTCACCGACGACGCCGTTTCGCACGTGCCATTGGTGGTTCACGGGGCCGACGCGATCGCCGACCACGACGGCGAGACCGTCCAGCACGCGGACGTCATGCGGACGCTACTCGAAAGCGCTGGCGCGCGAACCGAGGGCCTTCATGGGGTCGATCTCGGCGAGGAAACCCGCGAGCACAGCCTGACCCAGCGCGGCGCGAAGCGCGCTTGCAAGAACCTCGATCGGTTCGCGGAGCTGAACCCCGACTTCGATCCGTCGCCGTACCACACCGCGACGCTCAGCGCGCTCCGCACGGGCGAGTTCAAATACCAGCGCAGCGACGACCGCGGCGAGCTGTTCGCCCTCCCCGACGAGACCACCGACGTTGCGGACGACCATCCCGACATCGAGGAGCGCCTCGACGAGACGCTCGACGAGGTGCTCGACACCGACGGCCAGCCGGCCTCCACCGAGAGCCGTGAGGGAGAGTTCAGCGACGCGATGAAACAGCAACTCTCGGATCTCGGCTACCTCGTCGACTGATCGAACGGGGCGGACCGACTCGTTGACCGGCCGCCGAACCCGCGACGCCACGCAGAATGCGGATATAATTGCTACTATCTCTGACGTCGGAGGGCAACGGTTAAGATGGCTGTGTGACGACGTTCGAGACGTGATGAGTCGGACAGTCGACGCGGACCCGAATCCGACCGTGCGCAGGATGTACGACGAACTCGGGGAGCTGTTGGAGCGGGGCGACGAAGCGTTCGTCGAGGAGGGCCCCGATATAGTGAAAAACGCGATCGCCGAGCCGGGGTTTTTCGACGGCGTCTCGACCGCACACGCAGACCAAGGTGGCTACACCCGCGAGAAAGTCATCGGCGATCCCGACGGCCACGTCGTTCGATATATGGAGTGGCCACCGGAGTACGCACTGATGCCGCACGAACACCACGGACGCCCGTGTTTCGAGGTGCTCGTCGAGGGACAGCTCGTGCTCTCGGATCTCTCGGCGACGACCGTCGGCGAGAACGAGTACACGTTCGACGTGATCGAAACCACGACCGCCGATCCCGGCGAGGCTGCCGTAGTCGATCCGCGCGAAAACGAGATCCACGCCGTCTACAGCCCCGTTCGCAGCCGATCACTCCACGTCTATCCCGACGACAACTGGGAGGCGTACGGCTACGTCCCCAAAGACGATTCCACCAGCGACGCGGTCGACGTCTACGAGCGCGAATCGTTCCAGCTCCGCGAATAAGAGGTATTTCGACCGCTCGATCCGTTCTCCCTACGGCCGGTTGGTCCTCTATGGCCGGTCGGTCTCGCTTCGGCGGCGCACTATCGCGGCCATCGCATAGCACATCCACGCCTGACTCCACCGCATGTACGGCGTCGTGTCGTCGAGGAAGCGTCCCTGTTGGCGGTAAAAGTACCCTTCTTCGTCGAAGAGATGCTCAACTGTCCAGCCGAGCACCTTCTCGGCCATCGCGAGGTTCGTCTCGCGGCCGTCACGGACAAAGGTCAGGATCGACTGGGCGGCGGCGTGGGCGTCGCGCGGATAGGACTGATCGTGTTCGAACTTCGGCGCGCCGTCGGGCTCGAACAGGTGCTCGCGGTAGAACCCGAGCCCGCGCTCGTAGGCGGCTTCGGTGCCCGAGACCTCGCCACCCGCATCGAGGTACTCCCGGAGCGATTCGAGCACGAACCCGGTGTGGAAGTTGTCGTGGCTGATCGGCGAGCCGTCGGCCGGCATCGAGTAGTGCCACGCGCCGCTTTCCTCCTGGGCCGAGAGCACGAACGCGATGAGTTCGTCGGCCCGTGCCATCAGATCGGTGTCGTCCGTTTCGGCCGCAACCAGCGCGAACAGCCGCGCGGCGAGCGCGTTGACGTTGATGACCACGAACTCGTCGTCGGTGGTGTAGGTGTACGCCTCGTGGCCGTCGATCGTCCGGGTGTTGATCTCGGTCCGGATGAACTCACAGGCCTCCTCGGCGACCGCGAGCGAGTGCTCGTCGCCAGTGAGACGGTGATGGCGCACGAACGCTTGGGCGGCGAAAACCGTGACGACCACCGACGGGTGATAGGCGGGCAGGAAGAACTTCCGCGCGTTCTGCCAGTCGAAGTTGTACCCCCAGCACGCGGTCTCGTACACGGGGGATCGATACTCGTCGAGCCAGTCGAGCAGCCGCTCGGCTCGGTCGAGATGATCGTCCTTTCCGGTCGCCTCGTGGAGTTCGAGATGGGCGAGCGCGAACAGCGCGATCCCCTTCGGGTTGCGCTCCTCGGGGATCGATAGGTGTCGGTGGAGCGTCGCCGGGAACGAGTTCACTCCGTGCATCCACACGAGCCGCGTGAACCAGTGATTCTCGAACGGTCCCGCGTAGGGGCTGTTCAACCCGTCATACGGATCCCAGCCGGCGTACTCGCGTTCGCGCGCCCAGTCGAGCGCGGTCGTACAGACGTCGTACGGCTCTGGAAGACTCGATTCGTCGCCGGTCATTGTCGAACGCTCCGGATCAGTTCGTTCGTCAGTTCGACCACTTCGTCTCTCACTGTGCGTGCGCGCTCGCGATCCGGTTCGACGTCGCTCGGATCGAGCCCTGCGATGTGCTCGATGATGGTCTCGGCGTCCCGTGAGTGGAAGATCCGGCCGTCGGCCACGAGTTCCTGATCGACCGAGAGCAGCGTGTTCGGGAAAAAGGAGACGGCGGGTTTCTCCATACATGCCGCCTCACGGGACATCGTTCCCGAACCGGTGAGCACACAGCGTGCGTGCCACGCGAGCTGGAGCCCGTTCACCGCGCCGTCCGGCACGTACACCGCGTCATCCGCGTACTCGCGGGCGTAGCTCTCGTCACCGCGCCCACGTGGGAGGTAGACGACGCCGATGTCGCGTTCGCTCGCCTCGGCAAGGAGGTCGGGGACGATCGAGTCGGCGTCGACGTACGCTGCCGTCAGCGCCTCCGGTCGAACCACGATGTACTCGCCGCTCGAAAACGGCAACCCGTCGAGGAAGGTGGGATCGGGATCGAACCCGGCGACGTAGACGTCCTCTTTGTAGCCATCGTAGGTGTGGATCGAGTCGGGATCAGCCCCCCATCGGGTCAGCTCCTCGGCCGCGAACGCGCGCGGCACCACGTTGTGTGTCGCGGCGGCCTCGAAGCGGTTGTAGAGCTCCTCGATCCACAGCCCGTCGACGTGGGCGGTGATGTCGTTGTCGGTGAAGTGGATCGAAGGGGTGCCCCGCGCTCGCGAGGCGAGCACGCACATCGCGTTGCGCGCCGACAGCGAGACGTCACACTCGGGCGCGCTCACCGCGAGCTGCATCGTACGGAGGGGGATGCCGAACTTCCGAACGAACGCGTTGTCGAAGTCCCGACCCACGACGCGGTGCTCGAAGCCGACCTCGCGGGCTAGCGAGACGGTTTCGGTCTTCTCTCGGACGGTGGTCGTCACCGAGACGTTCTCCAGTCCGCCAACGAGTCCATCGAAGAGGAACGGGTGAGACGGACTGACGAGGTCGATCCACACCCGCGCCGGAGTCGGTCGTACGGTGGTTTCGGCGCTCGCGTGGCGACTCTCTCCGCTCATAGTTCGACGACGGTGACGCCGGCCGCTTCCCACGCGGCGACGTCGAGGATTCCTTTCGCGTCGATCACGGTGTCGCCGTCGAGCTGTGCTGCGACCTCGATCGGATCGAGTGCGGCGTACTCGTCGTGGTCGGTGGCGATCACGGCCGCATCGGCCCCCGACAGCGCATCCGGTAACGACTCCAGTGCGAGATGGCTGTCGGTGACGTGCGGGTCGTGGAGCCGGACGTCGATACCAGCCTCGGCGTCCGTCGCACCCGTTCCCTCCGCACCCGGTGCCTGCGTCGCTCGCGCGCGTCGCTGGAGGGTCTCCGCCAGTCGAAGGCCGGGGCTCTCGCGGGCGTCGGCGACGTTGCCTTTGTACGCCACACCCAAAATCGCCACGCTCGCGTCCGCGATCGAGCCGAGTTCGCCTTCGAGCAGGTCCGTGACGTACGCCGCCATCCCGTCGTTGATCGCCCGGGCGCGCTCGATCAGATCGAGCCGATCCGAGCCCTGCCCGAGAAAGAGCGGGTCGATCGGGATGCAGTGGCCCCCGACGCCCGGCCCCGGCTGGTGGATGTTCACCCGCGGGTGGTGGTTCGCCAGTGCGATCGCCTCGCGTGAATCGAGGTCGTAATCGGCGGCGATGGTCGCCACCTCGTTCGCCAGCGCGATGTTCACGTCCCGATAGGTGTTCTGGAGGAGCTTGACGAACTCCGCGAGCGTGGGATCGTTCATCGTCCGGAGCTCGCCCTCGACGAACGACCCGTACAGCGTCACTGCCGCCTCGACCGACGCTGCGTCGACGCCGCCGATCGCGCGGTCGTTGTCGTGGAGCTCCGCGATCACGTTGCCCGGAAGCACCGTCTCGGGCGAGTACGCCAGCGAGAACTCTCCAACGTCGAGCCCGGAGCGTTCGAGTACGGGGCCGAGCACTTCGACGGTCGTTCCCGGCGGGACGGTGGATTCGAGGATCACGGTGTCGCCCGGCCGGAGTTCGGCCGCGACCGCCTCGCCCGCCGCCTCGACGTACGAGAGCTCCGCGCGCTCGTCCTCCAGCGGCGTCGGCACGCAGATCAGGTGGTAGTCCGCTGGCACGACCTCGCGAGTCACCGATAGCGACCCGTCGAGCGCGCTCGCGATGACGTCATCGAGGCCTGGCTCGTCGACGTCGAGCTCGCCGGCTTCGAGCGCGTCGAGCAGCTCGACGTCGACATCGTAGCCGAACACGTCGTGACCGGCTTCGGCGAGCACCGCCGCCGTCGGCAGGCCGATGTAGCCGAGACCGTGAACACAGACCGAACTCATCCTGTCACCCCCTCGACCGAGGCGGCCGGACCGAGGCCGACGGCATCGAGAATGCGCTCGGCACTCCGACCGTCGCCGAACGGGTTCTCCCAGTCGGTGGAGGTGTCGAGTGCCTCGCGCGCGCCGGCGACGATCTCGGCGGGCTCGACGCCAACGATCCGGTTCGCGTCGACCGCGACCGTCTCGGGGCGTTCGGTGTTGTCCCGAAGGGTGACACACGGCGTCCCGAGGATGCACGCCTCTTCTTGGACGCCGCCGGAGTCAGTGAAGACGAGCTGGGCTGTGCTTTCGAGTCGGAGGAAATCGAGGAAGTCCTGGGCTTCCGTGAGCCGGATCTCGTCGGGTACGTCGATGTCGAACGCGTCGATGCGATCGCGTGCTCGTGGATGGACCGGGTAGATCACGTCGAGTTCCGAGCGGGCGGCGAACTCCGCGACCCCGCGGAGCAGACTCGAGAACCGTTCGGCATCGTCGACGTTCTCCGCACGGTGGGCGGTCAGCAGACAGAACTCGCCGGCTGTGAGATCGTGAGCGTCGAGTACCTGACTCTTCTCGGCGGCGAGATCGCGGTAGCGCGTGACCGCGTCCACGATGGTGTTGCCGGTGACGGTGATGCGCTCGACCGGGATGCCCTCCTCGCGGAGGTACTGGGCCGCCTGCTCGGTGGGCGCGAAGAGATGGTCGGCGGCGTGATCGGCGAACACGCGATTGATCTCCTCGGGCATGCTGCGGTCGAAACTCCGGAGGCCGGCCTCGACGTGACCCACCTCACAATCGAGCTTGCTCGCCGCGACCGAGCCCGCGAGCACCGAGTTGGTATCGCCCTGGACCAGCACGACGTCGGGCGATTCGTCGAGCAGGACCTCCTCGATCGCGCCGATCATCGCGCCGGTCTGGGCGCTGTGGCTGTCCGACCCGATCCCGAGGTTGTGATCCGGCGTGGGGAGTTCGAGCTGGTCGAAAAAGACCGTGTCCAGCTCGTCGGAGTAGTGCTGGCCGGTGTGGATCACGCTGTAGCCGACGTCGCTTCGCTCGCACGCGTCGATCACGGGCGCGAGCTTGATGATCTCGGGCCGCGTCCCGAGCACGATCGTGACGGCCGTTTCACCCGCGTTCATCGGTCACCGCCCGGTCTCCCGTGTGGTCCGCGCCGGAACCCGACCACCCCCACGGCGGACGATCCGGGACGGCCAACAGCTTCAGTCGGCCACGTCGTAGATGAAGAGAGACAAGAGGGGCTGATCATGGTGATCTACTCACCGAGCACCGCCCCATCGTGCTTTGTTATGTACCGTTTACCTGGCATCGGCGGCATCATACACACCGTTCACGCAGCATGCTTATCAAACCTATCGAAACCGATCGGTGGTTCCCCTACGTATCGAGCGCCCGACGACGATCGAGATACGTCGCCACCGCGTACGCCATCCACGCCTCACACCACCGCATCAGGGTGATCCGCTTGGTGTAGAACCGTTCCTGACGGAAATGAAACCGGCCGTTGCCCACATAGAGGTTCCCGACGGTCCAGTCGAGGATCCGCTCGGCGACGTCGAACGCGCCCGCGCGGCTGAAGACGATGATCCCCTGGGCGGCGGCGTGGATGTCGCGGGGATGGGCGTTCGACTCGTCCCAGTTCGGCGCGCCGTCGGGGGCGAACAGCTCGTCGCGATAGAAGGCGAGCCCGTCGTCGAGGCTGTCGGCGTACCGGTCCGCGCCGGTGAGCTCTCGATGGCGGAGCAGCGATTCGATGACGAACCCGTTGTGGTGGTTGTCCATCGAGAGGTGTGACGCCGACGGCGGATCGCGATACATCCACCCGCCCTCCGGGCGCTGGCGCGAGACCACGTAATCCAGCAGTTTCTCGCCGCGCTCGCGGTGGATGGGGTCGTCGAACCGATCGGCGAGTTCGAGCAGCGTCACGCCGCCGAGCGCGACCGCGTTGAGCGTGTAGTGATCCGACGACCACGTCGGGACGTACTTCATCCGCGCGCCATCGGGGATCTCCTCGTACTCCAGATCCTCGTCGATGAACTCCGCGACCGATTCCACAACTGCGGGATACGCCGCGGCCGAGTCGGTGTCGAGACCTGCATCGCTCGCGGCGAGCAGCGCCCGGACCGCGTACGACGTCGAGACCATGTCGGGATACTCCGGCAGCCCCTTGATGTCGAGATGCTGGATCTCGTGGCGGTGTGCGCCACAGAACCCCGCGTACCCCGGCGTGCGGTGCTCGACCAACCACTCACAGCACTCGCGCGCCTCCGCCGCGTAGTCGACGCCGGCTGTCCGGCGGCTGCTCTCGGATTTGACTCCCTCGCCGAGACCGAGTCGGTCAGCGGTGAGGTTCGCCATCGCGAACAGCGCGGTGCCCTTGTAGTTCCGGCGCTGCTCGACCAGAAACAGCGGCCGGACGTTGACCGGCGCGCGCTTGATCGTCTCCTGAACCGCGATGTTGAGCCACTTGTTCTCGACCGGGATGGTCTGCAGGAGCCGGCTGCTCATTCCGTCGCCGTAGTCCCAGCCGGTGTACTCGCGCTCGCGTGCGTATCGCAGCGTCTCGCCGAGCAACTCTCCCGCGAGTCCTGTGGGGTCCGTCGCCTGACTCATACGGTGTTCTCGATCGCCAACGAAAAATCGGTCGTGGTTCGCGTCGCGCGACGCGAACGCCTATCGTTTACGGCGCGCGGCGACCAGTGCGGCCGCGAGCAGCGCGATCACGGCAACCACCGGGCCGAAGCCTGGCCCGAACGCCCCGCTGCCGCCGTCACCGCTCTCGTTGCCCGTCGCGTTGCCGGCGCTTCCGTTGTCGCCATCTTCACCGGCGGCGGCCGTCGCCTCGGCTGCGTCCTCGGTCGCTCCGTCTCCAGTGGCATCCGTCCCATCGGCCGTCGCGTTCGTTCCGTTCGCCGTCGTGGCGTTCGCCCCGGCGGAGCCGTTTGCGGCCGTGTCGTTCGTGGTGTTGGCTGCGCCACTCGTTCCGGTGACGAAGAAGCTGTCGTCCTGTGCACCGGTGGTGCTGTCGTCGTCGAGGCTCACGACCGAGCCGTCGTCGAGTCGGGTGATCGCGTACTGGCCCTCGGCGAACCCGGTCGTCGCGATCACCGACGAGCCGTTGGCCGCCGTCTCGAACTGGGTCACGACGTCGCCGAGCGAGCCGTTCTCGACTCCCTGAACCTGATAGCCCGTGCTCGCCTCTCCCTGATCGAAGTAGAGGCGTGCGCCCTGGTCGTATTCGCTACCGGCCCCAACTCGGCCATCGGCATCGATCGTGGTGACGTACCCGGTCGCGTTCGCGGGGGCGCCGTTGTTGGTCACCACCGCGTCCTCGGCCGGATCGAGGCTCCCGTTGAGCCGCTCGTCCTGGGTGTCGCCGGTAGTCTCGTAGAAGACCACGGCTTCGAGGCGCTGGCTTTCGTTGACGTTACTGTCAAGCGATACGGTGTAGTTCCGCGGGGTGTACTGTGCGATGATCGGCTCGGTGCTGCCGACGAGCTGGCCGCGTGAGCCGTTGTCGGCCACCGTGAACACCCCGATGTAGCCGGCGTTCGGCACGACACCCGACAGCGAGAGCGACTGGGAGTCGTTGAACTGGGAGGCGCTCTGGTTCGGGAGCGACAGCGACGCGGACTCGACCCGGTAGCCGACCGACACGGGCCCGTCGGTCGTGCCATCCGGTGTCGTGGTCGACACGCCGACCGAGTAGTCGCCGTCGCTGGTCGGCGTGGTCATGTTGGCGACTTCGACGAGGATACGGTCGCCAGCTCCAACCGGTACTCGTTGGCTGAAGTTGAGCGCGACCGCCCCGTTCGTGCTTTCGGCGACCTCGAACGCGCCGACCGTCCGCTGGTTGTCCGAACCGACGATCGTCACGCTGACGTCCTCACCACTTACGTTCGAGACGCTCCCGTCGAAGCTGTTGTCGGCCCCGAAGTCGAGCGTCATCGATCCCATGCCGTTCTGGACGACGGCGTCGCTTTGCTGGGTGACGACCGAGACGGGGAACTCCTGGACGTTCGTTCCCGGCGAGTGGGGATACGGTGCAGCCGTGTCGGCGTTGAGAGCCGCCGCGGGACCGCCGACCGCGACGGCTGCGACTGCCGATACGACGACGATCGCCGTCATCAACGCGCTGCGTCCTGCCTTCGTCATGGATGAGCGATGAGATGGATCATTGTGAGGTGTCTGTGTCTCCCGGCGTCGCCCATTTTGCTTGGGACGAGCGCTGAGAGGTCGTTGGCGGGGACCTCTCGCGTTGAGGGCTTTGTTATCCCCACCATACTCGTTCTCCCGATGCGAAACGTGGCGAAAAATAGGTTCCGGTTCGGGTGACGGAAGCGTGCGTCAGCGTCGCCGGGTCGCGAGCAGCGCAGCCGCGAGCACTGCCACCACCGCGGTGATCGCGGTGAAGCCCGGTCCGCCTTCCTCGGTCGCCTGGCCGCTACCGTTCGTTTCGCCGGCGTCGGTTTCGGCAGCGGTCGCGTTCGTCTCCTCCGTCGCTGCTGCCGTCGTGGTTGCCGCCTCGGTCGACGTTTCCATCGCCGTCGCGTTCCCTTCGTCAGCATCCGTCGTCGCGTTGGCGCTTTCGGTCGTCGTGTTGGCGGTTTCCGTGGCCGTTGCGTTCGTGGTTCCGTTGGTCGTGTTGGCGCTCCCGTTCGTTCCGTTGGCAGGACCAGCCTGCTGGCCGGTGACGAGGAAGCTGTCGTCGCCCGGGCCGGTCGTGCTGTCGTTGTCGAGGCTCACGAGCGAGCCGTCGTCGACGCGGGTGATCGCGTACTGGCTCTCGTCGAGGTTCGCGGTGTCGACGATCGCGGTGGCGTTCTCGGCGGTCTGGAACTGGGTCGCCGACGGACCGATCTCGCCGCCCTCGATCCGGCTGATCTGATAGCCCGTGCTCGCCTCACCCTGATCGAAGTAGAGTCGTTCGCCCTGATCGTACTCGCCGCCGGCCTGGAGCCGACCGTCGACGTCGATCGTCGAAATCGAGGTCGTCGCGTTCAGGAGTTCACCGTCGATCACGAGTGGATCGTCCTCCGCGGGATCGAACGTCTGGTTCTGACGAATGCTGACGGACAGTCCCGTGGATTCGGTGTACGCGACCGCAGTGAGGTTCTGGCTCGACGAGATTTCGCCGCTCACGTCGATGGTGTAGTTCGCCGGCTGCGGGCTGGTCGAGACGTTGGTCGCCCCGACGAGCTGGCCGCGGGAGCCGTCGTCAGTCGTGGTGAACACCCCGACGTACCCACCGCCCGGGACCGACGCCGTGAGGTTGAGCTGCTGGCTCTCGCTGAACTGCGAGAGGTCCTGATCCGGGACGGAGAGTTCGGGCTGGCTCACCGAGTACGAGACCGACGCTGGGCCGTCGGTTTCGCCGTCGGGCGTCGTGACGGTTCCGTCGATGGAGTAGGTGCCCGGCTCGCTCGGTGTCGTGAAGTTGCGGAACTTGACCGCGACCTCCGCACCTGCGCCCGCTCCCGACCCGATCTGAGGCTGGATGGTTCGCGGGAGCGTGATTTCGAGCTGGCTGCCGTCCTCGCTCGACGAGACGTTGACGTTCTCGATCTGGAACAGCGTACCGCCGCGGATCGCGACCTCGACGTCATCGCTGGTCACGTTCGCGACGCTGGCCTCGCTGCCGACGTCGAGCGTGATCGTGTCGATCCCGTTCTCGGCGGCGGCGTCGTCCGGCTTGACCGCGTACAGCGCCGTTCCGAGCGTGCTCGTGCCCGGCGTCAGCGGGTACGTCGACGCCGCGTTCCCCTCATAAGCGGCCGCGGAGCCACCGAGGAGCGCAACGCCGCCAACCGCCGATACCACTACCACCGCGATCACTGCTATCGTAGCAAATTTCCGTATCATGCGTTCGTGTCGGTTACAGACTCGTTTCGTCGCCACACCACTCGTCCCGAACGGACCGTGGTCGCGACGAAACCGTCCTTTCGGAAACCTCTCCGTAGAGCGGCTTTGTTATTCTTCGCATACTCGGACGCGGCGTCTCGATGGTTGGCCGACGATCGGCCCGCTCACGAATCCCACCTCCTCCTCGATACTGCGCGTGTCACCGATTTCGCCCTCGATCCGGATCGTCGTACCGAACCGGACCGGTGTGTTTACCAGGGACGAGTTCGTTCGCGTCGGCAGGGACACATGAGATATCTGTTTTTTACGAACACCCCTGCTCACGTTCATCTGTATAAACACGCTGCGGCGGCACTCGACGACCGAGGACACGATGTTCTCGTGCTCGCCCGGGACTACGGCTGTACGACGGAACTGCTCGAATACCACGGGCTTCCCTACCGGTGTTACGGCCACCTCGAAACCACGAAGTGGTCGCTGGTGCGCCAGCTCCCGCGCCACTACTACTCGATTCTCCGCTACACCCGGCAGTACGATCCCGATCGGATCTTCGGGATGGGCGCGTACGCCGCCCACGCCGGAGCGATCTCGCGCACGCCGGTCACGCTGATCCTCGATTCCGAGCCGACCTCGCTGGACCACGCCGTCTCGCGGCCGTTCGCCACGAGCATCCTCACCCCACACGCCTTCGGGAAGGATCTCGGTCCCAAACACTACCGCTTTCGAGGGTTCAAGGAATCGGCGTACCTCCATCCCGATGTCTTCTCGGCTCGCGACGACATCCGCGAGCAGCTCGGTGTCGAACCGGACGAGAAATACGTCATCTGCCGGTTCAACGCGTTCGGCTCGCATCACGACGTCAACCACTCCGGGATCAGTCCTCCCGAACGTCGCGAGCTCGTCGAGCAGCTCGCCGAGCGCGCCACCGTGTTCGTCTCCGACGAGAGCGACGCGATGGCGTTCGACGCGCTCGACGCACGGCCGTTCGATCTCCATCCCGGACTCCTCCACGACGCGCTTGCCGAGGCCCACCTACTGGTCGCCGACACCCAGACGATGGTGACCGAGGCCGCGCTGCTCGGGACGCCGGCGATCCGATCGAACTCCTTCGTCGGCGACTCGGACATGGGCAACTTCATCGAACTCGAGCGCGAGGGACTGATCTACAACATCGGCGCGTTCGAACCCGCACTCGAACGTGCGTGCTCGCTGCTCGACGACGAATCGATATCCGCGGAGTGGGCGGACAAACGCGACGACTACATCGATCGAACGGTGAATCTCACCGAGGTCATCGTCGACCTCGCCACGAGCTCCGACGGGCCCAACAGCGTTGCGGGACTCTCGCAGGGCGAACTGTCGGCTCGTCCACCCCGAGACGCGCCCGTGTCCGCCGACCGCTGAGTCGGGCGGCGCTCGATCCGCCGATATATCCCGGAAGAACCCACTGAACCCCTAGTTCGTCATTCAGTATACGAGAGCGCAACGACGCGGCCGTCGCCGTAGATGGCGTACACCTCGGCAGTTCCGTCACCGTCGGTGTCGGCGACCGTCGGATGAACGTAGATCGGCACGCCCCGTTCGTAGGACGCCAGGACGTCACCCGATCGTGGGTCGACGACCGAGACGATCCCGTCGTTCGTCGCGGCGACCAGCTCCGGGTCCGTGTCGGTATCGACGTCGCCCATGACCGGCGGGGGCATCATCTGCACCGATTCGGTCGTCAGCGTCGTCGTCCACTCGGTGCTCCCGTCGCTCGCGTTGAGGCTCCTGATTTTGCCGTCCTTGGCGACCGCGTACACCTCGGGGTCGCCGTCACCATCGCCGTCTCTGAGCGTGTGAACTGCCGCGAACTCGCCGAAATCACGCTGCCACTGTACCGCACCGCGTTCCCCGTCGATCGCCGTGACTCGCCCGTCGACGGTGGCCGTCACGATCTCCGTCGCCCGGTCGTCGTCGGCCTGTCCGGTCGTCATCCACGTGATCGACGACTCGAACGGCCGCGTTCGGTTCCACGCCTTCGTCCCTTTGTGATCGAACAGCACGAGCTGCCCGCTGCTGGTACCGACGACGACCTCTCTTTGACTGTCCGCATCGAAATCCTCGACCGCCGGCTGTCCCCACGTGTACGAGGAGAGAGTCTCCGTCCAAACGGCCGTTCCGTTGGGTCGGAGCACGAACACGGTTCCCTGCACGTCGACCACGACGAGTTCGTTCCCTCCATCGCCAGTCAGATCGGCGACCACGGGCTGTGTGTAGCCGTAGTCGGTGAGGTCGTACTGAAAGACCTGCTCGCCGGTTCGTGGCCGATACGCGGCGACTTCCTGCTCGGTCGAGGTCGCGATGACCTCCTTCGTGTCGTCGCCGACGAAGTCCGCGAGCGTCGGATCGGCGACCGCGTGAATCGTACAGTTCGCCGACGGAATCGGCTCCTGCCAGCGTGACGACCCATCAGAAGCGTTCTGTGCGACCAGCGCACACTGGTCGGTCTCGAACTCGCCGCTGACCGGGGCGAAAACCAGGCTGGAGCCGCCGACCCGTCCGACAGCCGGTGCGTGATGGTTTGACTGCGTGGCACTGGTGGTGTTGCTCACCCACCGCTCGGAGAGCGTCCCGCCCGAATCGGCGACGGCGCTGAAACCGAACACCGCCGTCCCGGCGAGCGCCACGACGACGACCGCCGCCGCCAGCGCGGTCCGCAACTGCATACCCGCGGTATCACACACCCATGAATAAGCTCTCCTGTCGCGCCAGTCGATTCGAGAATCGTACCAGATCGACGTATCAGAGCCTTCTTTGGGACTCTCCGGTGTGATTCGGCAATGAAGTGGCGTCGATCGATCGTCACGGTCTGGCTCGCACTCGTCGGCGTCGTCGGCGTCGCGAGCGGCCACCAGGTCGCGAACTCGCGGTTCGCCGCGCCGATCCCCCTGACCTTTCTGTTCGGTGGCGCGGGCGTCACGGTCGCCGCGACCGCGCTCTGGCTCGGTGTGACGGCCGAGACCGTCTCGACGGCGCGGGCGTGGCGGTCTCGCTTTCGAATCCCGGATGGGATCGCGACCGGCCTCCGCTACGGCGCGCGAGCGGTCTTTTTCGCTGGTTTTCTGGTCACGGTGCTCCACGGTCTCCTCGGCCCGCAGGTCGACGCCGAGAACTTCGCCACGGTGTTCACGTGGGCGGTCTGGCTCAAGGGCGTCGGCCTCCTCTCGATCCTCGTTGGCAGCCCGTGGCGAGTGCTGTCGCCGTGGCGCACGCTCTACGACGGGCTGGTGCGACTGGAGGGGCGCGAGATCGCCGCCGTTGGTGCGTACCCGTCGTGGCTCGGCCACTGGCCCGCCTTCTTCGGGTTCGTCGTCGGGATCGGGATCGTCGAGAACCTGACGGTGATCCCCCGCTCGCCCGCCGCGACCGCGGTCATCGTCGCCGGCTACGCCGCGGCGATGGTGCTCGGCGGCGTGGCGTTCGGGAACGAGTGGTTCCGCCATGCCGACGCGCTGTCGGTGCTCTATCGGTTGTTCGGTCGCGTCGCACCGGTGGGATTCGTCGGGACGGATGGGGGGTATCGCCTCACGCTGCGTCCACCGTGGGCGGGCTGTACCCAACGCGTTCGTGATGTCGCCCTGGTTGCGTTCGTCGTCGCCACGGTCTATACGGTGAGCTTCGACGGCTTCACGAGCACGGCGACGTATCAAACAGTACTGTTCGATCTCCGGGACGCGCTCGCCAGCGGCCCGACGACCAGCGTGCTCGTCTACGCGGTCGGACTGTGTGGGTTCGTCGCGGTGTTCGTCGCCGTCAGCGCGGTGATGGCGTCCGTGGCCGACGAGAGCGGGGCGTGGCGTGAGACGGCGCTCGCGTTCGCACCGACGGTGCTCCCGATCGCCGCCGCCTACGAGGTCGCACACAACTACCCGTTCGTGATCGAGAACGTCGGGCGACTCGCGGCCATCGGGTGGTCGATCACCGTCGCGCCGATCGATCCGATCGATTCGCTCGAGTGGCTGACGCTCCAGGCGTTCTGGGGATCGCAGGTCCTCCTCATCGTCGTGGGCCACGTCATCGCCGTGGTGGCCGCCCACCACGTGGCGCTCGACCGCTACGGGACGCTCTCACGGGCGCGGCGAACCCATCTCCCGCTCGTGGTGCTGATGGTCGGGTACACGGTGCTGTCGCTCTGGATCATCTCCCGGCCCGTCGTCGCCTGATAGCGGTGCGTCGTCGGGATTCGGCGATCGCACCACAACCGTTATTCACGCTACCCGATGATTCCTAGATCAGTCGATCGTCGGCAACCGCTTGGGGACGAACACCGTCAGCCGTCGTTGTGGATCGTCGTCCGATCCGTCGCCCCGGGCGAACCGCGATCGCCGTTTCACGAAACAGATGTCGAGCTACCTACTCCACTTCGGGATGGGGCACGGCTCCGTGTCTCTGGAAACGCTTGCCCTGCCGAGCGTCCTCGTGCTGGCTGGCGGCGCGTCGGTGATCGTCGTCGGCCTCGCGATCGCCGCGTTCGCCCAGCGTCGCTCGCGGTCGTATCTGCTGATCGTGCTGGCGCTTTTGACCCTGTTGGCCAGAACCGTCGTTGGCTGGCTGGCGATGGGTGAACTCCTCCCCGTCGGGATGCATCACCTCATGGAGCACGCACTCGATGGAGTCATGGCCGTCCTGCTCATCGCCGCGGTGTACTTCGCCCGCACGACCGACCCGACGACTGGCGGGGAACGCGCATGAGCGAGACCCGCGACCGGATCGCCCGACACGTCCACACTCATCCCGGCGTTCACTTCAACGCCCTCGTCCGCACGCTCGATCTCGCGCCCGGCCAGGTGCAGTATCACCTCAAACGACTCCTCTCGACCGATTCGGTCGTCGACGAGCAGCTCTACGGCCAGACACACTACTATCCGATCGAGTGTAACGACTGGAGACGCGGCGCGCTCGCGCTGTTGCGCCGCGAGACTGTCGGCGACATCGCCGCCGTGCTCTGCGAACACGGGTCCGCACGACCCCAGTGGGTGGCCGACGAGCTCGACATCGCGCGGAGCACGCTCGAATGGCATCTCGATCACCTCGTCGAGGAGAACGTGGTCGTCAAGCACCGCGACGAGCGCAACCACGTCACGCTCACGCTCGCGCAACCGGACGAGACGGCGGCGTTGCTCGACGAGATCACCCCGTCGACACCGGAGCGCATGGTGGATCGGTTCACTCGCCTGACCGACAGGCTGCTCGACGAGCCGTCTTCCAACGAATAGGCCGACCGACGACTGGGTCTCGGTGCGGACGAACACAACGAGTCCGATCTGTTTTCGAAAACGAACGGTCTCCGATACGGGTCGAAACGCTGCCGTTGCCCGTCTCACTCCGAGGCGACGAACTCCTTCGCGATGGGGAGCACCTGCTCCATCGAGCGAGCGGAATCGAACGCATCGGGAGCCGCTCGGCGACGGTTCAGCGTATCGAGGTAGCTCGCGTGGCGTGCCTCGACCGAGTGGATGCTCAACGCGGGGGGAACGAGATCCGGGTCGGAGAGCAGGGGTGCTGCGCCTGCGTACGCGGAGACGCCGACGTCTTCGAGTCGCGCGGCGACCGCAACGAACTCCTCGAACGTGTCGTAGTCGAACTCGTAGTCGGCCTCCTCGACGGGGTTGCCACCGAGATCGGTGATGGTCTGCGTCAGCTTTTCGACGTGGGCTTTCTCGTGATCGCGGATGTCTTCGAGCTGCTGGTACGTGGAGAAGCGAAGCGTCGGCCGGTCGAAGTACCGTGCGATCGCCGACCGCTCGACGTCGTGTTCGCTGAACGTTCCGCCGCTCGATGCCAGACCCTCACGGTAGAAGGCGTGTTCGAGGTGTTCGAGCGTGAGTGCGTAGTTCAGGACGTCGATGTCGCTGATGGCCATGTCGTCCGGGAGGGCGATATCGTCCGTCCCGGCGTAGCCGTGCTCGCCCGAGTCGTCTTGCTCCCAGAACAGCGTGCCCGTCGACTCCTCGCCGGTGAATCCCGCACCGTCGAGCGGGAACTGTAACACGAGGTCGTCGTTGCCGTCGCCGTCGACGTCTCTGAGATTACCGTCGCCGACCGGCCGAACACCGCCGCCGTTGCCGAGGATTTCGTGGGTGCCGAAGCGATATCTGACGGCGCGATCGGTCGGATCGAACACGACGGTCTCACCGTTTTCGCCCGTGAACTCGGTGTACCGTACCGCGACCGAAACCCGGCCGTTCTCGTCCGGTTCGACCCGATTCCCTTCACGTTCCGGAGCGATATCGATAGCGAGTTCCTCCGGGAAGTGCGCGGCGGCGGTCGTACTGACGACCGGAATCGCGGCAGCCGTCGCCGCCGTCCCGATGGCGGCTTTCATGAATCGACGACGATCGGTGTTCTCCGACGGATCGCTTGTGGATTCTCTGGGGGAGTTCATGTGAGTTCCAGTACCCCTTGGTGGGGCTGTTCGGATGTTCAAGCGGTTCCGTATAGTGATTTCTGGCACGACTCTCGAAACGAACGTCGGCTCGCGGGGGGGTGAATATCTGCCATGATAGTCGGGGCCACGGCACGAATTCGAGAGACGGACCAGAACCGGTTTTTCCACGGGGCCACAAACCACGTACGATGGATCGCCGAACGTTTCTGCGGGCTTCCGCCGGCGTAACGGGCAGCGTCGCCCTCGCCGGCTGTTCCAGCTTGTTCTCCGTCAGACGGGGCGACCCGCCGCTCGTCGAAAACCGTCCCAATGCAGTCTACTATCCGACCCACACCGAGGGCATGGAGATGGTCGGCATGAGCGGGATGGGTGGGATGGCGATGAACGACGCAGGTGGAATGGACATGAACGGGTCGAGCGCGATGTCACCGACCAACTCGACGAACGGGGACGGGAACGGCGCGAGCGACTACGCGTTCGGATCGATGTACTCGTATCCCCACCGCTTCTGGACCGCCAACGGCAACGAGACGCGGAAGATCTCGATCCAGCAGGAAGACACCGTGCATCTGATGACGTCGGTCTGGGAGCCGAAAACTCGAACCGTGCTGCCGGATACCGGTCTCTCGGTCGAGATCACGCAGAACGGATCGGTCGTCTCCCAGGAAGTGATCTACCCGATGCTGTCCCAGAAGATGGGGTTTCATTACGGCGCGAACTTCGGGCTCGACGGCAACGGCACCTACACGGCGACGCTCAGCGTCGGCGGGATGTCGACGCGCCGGACGGGCGAGTTCGTCGGGATGTTCGCCGAGCCAGCGAGCGTCGATATCGAGTTCGAGTACACCCGCACCGACAAGAAATCGATCGATTACACCCGGACGAAAGGGCAGCGCGAGGGGAGCCGGGACGCGGCCAAACCGATGACCATGGAGATGGTTCCGAACTCGACCGTTCCCTCGAAGTCGGAACTCCCCGGCGAGATCGTCGGCACGCAAACCAGCGGCGACGGCCGATTCCTCGCGACCGTACTCGACGAGCCACCACGAGGTATCGACGCGAGCGGCCCGTATCTCGCGGTCTCGGCGCGAACGCCGTACAACCGCATGGTGCTCCCTGCGATGGCGCTCTCGGGGATGCTCCGGAGAAACGGCCAAAGCGTCTTCGACGGTCCGTTGCAACCGACGCTCGACCCCGATCTCAACTACCACTACGGAACGGTCGTCGACAGTATCGAATCGGGCGACGAACTCGAACTTTCGGTCGATACACCCCCACAAGTCGCTCGTCACGAAGGCTACGAAACTGCGTTCCTCGATATGCCGCCGATGACGTTCACCGTATAGGTCGTTCGAAACGTCCCGTTCGATGCGATCCCTCTCGGGTGACGACCGTTCTTCGTGCGCTCACGACGAGCGATACGAGAGCGACACGAATCTGAGACCGAACCGCGATCGGAGTGGCGGCTGAGCCGAATGTTCTGATCGTACACGGGCTATGTGGTGCTCGGGTTCGGGACCATCATCTCTACCGGCTGCATATCGATGAAGGCGGTTTCGTACCCGTCGTGGCGAGCGATCTGTGGCGGCGTGTTTACGGTGATTTTCAGTTCGTCGCCGGGCAGGATGCTCTCCATAGCGGTGCTGTAGTGATATCCCACGCTGGGATCGAGCGTCCGTTCGAGGGGGCCGTCGAACACTCGCTGAGCACCTCTCGACACCGTCACCGATAGCGACATGAACGGGAGGACGATCCGGTTGTACGGCGTCCGTGGAAACACCGCGAGCCGCGTGGCTCCGTTCGTGCTCCGGATCACGGTCACGACGAACGTCGCGTCGCCGGACCGTTTCGTGCCGAGTCGCGTTCCGGGCAGCGCGCGCTTCGGCGGTGCGCGGCCGACGGACACATCCATCCCCATGTCCATCGGCTCGACGGCACCGCGCTCGCCCTGTCTGTCGGGGAGCTGTCTGAGCGCCAGATCGTACAGCTCGGCGGTGTCGAACGCGAACTCGAACGTCGTCATCACCGGATTGGAGAACGTCCCTTCGAACCGTCCGGTCCGGCGCATCCCCGTTCCACCGATCGAAACCCTCGCCTCGTAGGTGCCGTTGCCGTCGAGCCCGAAGTTCGCGCCGTAGTGAAACCCCATCTTCTGGGACAGCATCGGGTAGATCACCTCTTGAGCGACGAGTTCTCCATCCTGGACGATCTCGGCCGAGAGGCCGGCATCGACCGGGATCACGATGCCGCTTCGGTCGTCCCAGATCGCTGCCATCAGATGGACCGAATCCGCCGACTCGACGACGGTTTTCCGGGTCTGGCTGCCGCTGAGGGTCCAGAAACGGTGGGGGTACGAGTACATGAGCGCGACCGTGTACGGCCCCACAGAACGGGTGCCATACATCGACATCCCCTCGGTCACGGCCGGGTAGTACACGGCGCGGGGCCGGTCACTCACGAGCGGCGGATCACGCCACGCCGACTGAGTTCGCAGGCCGAGCGTTTCGAGACAGCCCGCGGTTGCCGCCGTGCCGGCAGCCGCGGCCAGAAACGCGCGTCGCCTCATCGTCTCATTGTTTGTGCCACGTTCACATACGACTACTGGTTCGATCGTCGAACTCAGCCCACTCACCGCTATCGAGCCGTCTCACAGCGGGAGTGCCGGAGCACGGTCGAAGCACCGTCTCCAACGAACACATATACCAGGGGAACGTGGATCCACCAATGAGCAGTCGAACCGGCCGGAACCACACCGTGGCTGGCGATTCGCAGCGATCGGCGTCCGCAGGTGCCGGCCTCGGTCGTCGTCTTCTCGTGCTCGCTATCACGCTCGTTGCAACCATCGGAACCGTCCCGCTCGCGTCGGCGCACGGTGGTCACCTCTACGTCAACGGTGTCCACCTCTCGCAGTCGTACGCGTTGATTCCACTCGTTCTCGGGGCCGTCATTGCCGTTGGCAGTGTCTATCTGCCCCGGTTGCGGCCATCACTCTCGGGCTACGCGCTTCACGGCGTTCTCGTTGGCCTCGCCATCGCGGTCGTCGGTGGGATCGCGGTCGTCCAGCTCTCGCCGTACGAGTGGCTGACGGCGGAGCCGGTGATCCCGCGATCGATCCACGAACCACTGCTGCTCCTGCTCGGCGGTGTGATCATGCTCGGCAGCGTGATCGGCGGCCAGATCCGGTGGCCGACACGGCCCCGCTACGCCGGCCTCGGTGCCCTCCTCGGTCTCTGGGTCGCCTACCCCGGATTTTCGGTGTTCGGCATCTACACGCCGATGAACCCGCTCGGACATCTCATCGTGCTCTCGCTGCCGGTGGCGGTCGGATACGTCCTCTGGCACGACGCCCGTGACGTGTTGAGCGCAGTCGTCGCCGACCGGACGGCGCGCCGGTTCGGCGTCGCCGTCGGCCTGCTCGGGGTCGTGTTCTTCCTCTTCTCGGCGGGGATGGCTACGGTCGTCCCCGACAGCGGTGAAGGTCTCTCGTGGGCGGAAGGGTTCATCACGACGCTACCCACTCTCGGGCCGCTAGTGACGTGGCCATCGGTCGAGGTCTGGGCCCCGTCGATCCCGTTCGCCGGCATGGTGTCGGTCGGCACGCTGATCTTGCTCGCCGTGCTCGGCAGCCTCCTCGGACTGAACGCCGCAGTGTTCGCCCATCAGTGGGGGACTGCGGCGGGTGGCGCATCGCCGACGACGGCGGGTGCGGTCGGCCTCGCCGCCCCACAGGCGTGCTGTTGCTGCGGTCCGCTGCTCTCCCAGCTCGCGATCGTGACACTCGGCCCGTCGGCCGCGGCCCCGTTCTACCTGCTGTTCGCCGATCCCTCGTCGTCGATCGGCTCGCTGTTTTTCGTCGCCAGCGTGGCGATCCTCGCCGGGACGCTCGTCAACGCGGCCGGATCGACGGCCAACGCCGAGCCCGAACAGTGTGTGGTGCCGGCCTGATCTCGGGTACTTGTCGTCAGTCCGAACGACAACAGCACGACGAACGACGCGATCCCGATCGGCGAGGGAGAGACGTTCCTGTTACAGACCGACGCGATCGACAGCCTGATTCACCAGCCGATACGCGCCCTTGGCGGCGTCCATCGCGGGCCCGCCGGACTCGATGACGTACGACGGCGCGAGGTCGGCCCCGAACTTCGATTTGTACCGGCAGAGCCGTTCGGTGTTCGCGCCGACGAGGTCGTACTCCGTGACCGATTCGATGGGCGGATCCTCGGCGACATCGCGGATGATCCGCCAGTGGAGCAGGCTGTTGATGCTGACGCCCTCGTGAGTCGCGCGTGCGCCGCCGAGCCAGTAGTACGCCGCATCGTTCGAGAACAGCGTGATGACGCCGCCGAGATACTCGCCGTCCGGATCGCGCGCGACGTACACCCGCGACCGCTCATCGAGATCGGCGATGACGTCCCTGACGTACGGCCACGACGGCCCGAACCCCTCGTCCTGTTCTGCGTATCGGGCCTGCGTCTCCCGGAACACCGTCTCACCGCCGCTGAGGCCCTCCGTTTCGATCTCGACGTCGAGGTCCTCACCAGACCTGATCTCACGCCGGAGGCTCCGACTGAACGAGCTCAGTATATCGTCGGGCGATCGGTCGCCGACCTGAAGTCGATAGGTGAACGAGGGTTCGACCGAGAGGTCCGCCCACCGATACGGACGGGGATCGGTGTACTCGGGGTGGCCCAAGAACCGACACAGCGTCGTGGACGATTCGACGCCGAGCACGTCGAGGACGCCGTTCGTGAACTCGCGGTTGACTTTCTCGCGTTTGCGCTGTTTCGGGCTCGTCGGCATCACGATCGGCCCCAGATGCGGCACGGCCATGCCGGGTGGCGGCGACGAAATGACTCGGCCCCGCCCCATGCTCCGGACGAACACCGGGAGCATCCCCACCAGCTGTTCGCCGCGGTAGCCGCCGAGACAGAGTAGATCGCCCGCTGCGTGGCGGTCGAGCACCGAGAGCGCCGACGCGGTGTGAAACACTTCGAAGCCCGTGTTCGGGAGCCCGTCGTCCCACGCCGCGAGATCCATTCGTTCGATGTTCATGGGATGCGAGGGGGAGAGCGTGTGCTGTCTGCCATCGATACCTGTCTCACTCCGGCTATCGAAGAAAGTGTTTCGTGTTGGGGGATCGGTTGGCCCGTGCTCGCCCGGCGATTCCCTGGCAATCGCCCGGCAATCGCTCGACACCCCATCGATGTTCCCGTCGGTGCGTTGAACTCGGTCGAGCCTGTACTCGCGTGACATGGCGACTGCAGCGGACACGCTGGACGGATCACACGTCCTTCTCGTCGGTACGGCCGAGTGGATCGCTCCCCTCGCGGATGCGCTCGAAACCCACGGATCATCGGTGCGGACGGTCGCGACTGCCGACGCCGCAACCGCTGTGCTCGACGATCACCCGATCGAGTGTGTCGTCAGCGAGCACGCTCTCGACGGGCGGACGGGGCTCGATCTCCTCCGAACGATCAGAGACGAGACCGCGACGCTGCCCGTCGTGCTCTGCACGGCGGCGGGCTCAGAGGCCGTCGCCAGCGAGGCGATCGCCGCTGGCGTGACGGACTACGTCGCGGTCTCCGACCCTTTCGAGTCGATCGTCGAGGACGTCCTCGCGCGGCTCGGCCAAGCCATCCGTACGGCCGACCGGACCGACACCAGGCGGGATCGCGCCCGCCAGTTCGACGCGACGTTCCACGACGATCGGACCGCGACCTGGGTGCTCGATCCGGACGGCTCGCTCCGGCGGGTCAACTCGGCCGCGCGTGAACTGATCGGAGCCGACGCTGGGAGCGTCGTCGGGGAGCCGTTCTGGACGCTGCCGTGGTGGAGTGGGACCGACAGAACACGAGCAGCCGTCGAGCGGACGATCCAGCACGCCATCGACGGTCGGTTCGACAGCTCGACCGTCTCCAGGGAGCGCGAGGACGGAACCTCACAGACGCTCGATCTCTCGGCTC
Source organism: Halococcus salifodinae DSM 8989 (assembly GCF_000336935.1). Taxonomy (NCBI): domain Archaea; kingdom Methanobacteriati; phylum Methanobacteriota; class Halobacteria; order Halobacteriales; family Halococcaceae; genus Halococcus; species Halococcus salifodinae. The sequence continues at coordinate 25,584 of NZ_AOME01000072.1, forward strand.
GGCCAGTTCGGGACGAGACGGGGGCGGTCGTCTCGATCGTCGTCGAAGGTGTCGACGTCACCGAGCGCGTCTCGCTCGAACGCGACCTCCGCGAGTCCGAGGAGCTCCACCGGGTCACGCTCAACAACATGACTGATACGGTGTTGATCACCGACGACGACGGCGCGTTCACCTACGTCTGTCCCAACGTCCACTTCATCTTCGGCTACACCGCCGAAGAGATCCACGATCTCGGCTCGATAGCGGGCCTTCTCGGACCGGATCTGTTCGATCGGGACGAGCTGGCCGCCGAAGGTGTGCTGAAAAACATCGAGTGCACGGCGACCGACAAGGCGGGCCGCGAGCACACCCTGCTGGTGAACGTGCGGGAGGTCTCGATTCAGGACGGGACGCTGCTCTACAGCTGCCGCGACATCACCAAGCGAAAGCGACGCGAGGAGGCGCTGGCCGGGCTCCACACGACGACACGCGAACTCCAGTACGCCGGCACCACCCAAGAGATCGCCCAGGTCGTGGTCGACGACGCGGCCACGGTGCTCGATCTCGACGCGAGCGCGGTCTACCTCTTCGACGCCGACGAGAACGCGCTCGAACCGGTCGCCGTCTCGAACGGGATGGAGCGACTCGACGGACCGTTGCCGACACGGCGGGCGGACGACGAAACCATCCCGGGCCACACCTTCGTCGCGGACGACGCCCGGTTTTTCGACGACGTTCACGATGCCGACCGGCTCGCGAACGAGGCGACCGGGATCCGGAGCGGGGCGTACATCCCGCTCGGCGAGCACGGCGTGTTCATCGCCGCCGCCGGGACGGTCGGGGCGTTCGACGAGATCCTCCGGGAACTCACCGACTTGCTCGCGGCCACCGCCGAAGCCGCCCTCGATCGGGTCGAGCGCGAGAGCCGGCTCCGCGAGCAGGAGCGCGAGCTGCAGCGGCGAAACGCCCAGCTCACACGGCTCGACGGGCTCAACGAGATCATCCGCGAGATCGACGGAGCACTCGTTCGCGCGGAGACCCGCGAGGAGATCGACCGCGCCGTCTGTGAGCTCCTGACGGCCGAGGACCGGTTCGCGTTCGCGTGGATCGGCGATGCCGACCCGACCACCGAGACGCTGGAGCCACGGGCCTGGGCCGGGGCCGAGCAGGGCTATCTCGACAGCGTGTCGTTTTCGATCGGCACGTCGGAAGCGGAGGAACCGGCGGGCCGGGCGGCAGCCACCCGAGAACTCCAGACGGTTTCGAACGTGGCCGATCGACTCCGGGAAGCACCGTGGCGATCGGCGGCGATCACGCGCGAGTACCTGTCGGTGCTCAGCGTGCCGCTGGCGCACGACGACTTCGAGTACGGGGTGTTGACCGTCTACGCCGGGACGGCGAACGCGTTCGACGGAACTGCACGAGCCGTGCTGGCCGAACTCGGCGAAACCATCGCGTCGGCGACCAGCGCGATCGAGCGGAAGAACGCGCTGTTGACCACCGCGAACACGCGTCTGGAGTTCGAGACGCGTGACTCGGCGTTCGTGTTCGCCCGCCTCGCCCGCCGCTCGGGCTGTTCGCTGACCTACGAGGGCGGCGTTCAGCGGACCACGGACGGCGTCTACGTCTTCGTCAGCGTGACCAATGCCGCCATCGAAGACGTCGTCGCTGCGGCCCGAAACCTCGTCTCGATCGACGAGGTCGAGCGGATCGGGACGGACGACGAGGCGGGTGTGCTCCGGCTCCGCCTCTCCCAGCCGTTCCTCGCGCTCGATCTCGCCGACCACGGAGCCGTCCTCCGACGCGCCACGGCCGACGGCGAGACCGCAACACTCGTCGTCGACGTGCCCAACAGCGTCGACGTCCGTCGCATCGATCGCCTCGTCGCGGAAGCGTTCGCGGACGTCGAGCTCCTGTCGAAGCGGTCGGTCGACCGTGCGTCGTCGCGGGACCTCCACGCGGCCTTTCTCGATCGGCTGACCGACCGCCAGCTGGAGGTGCTTCAGACGGCGTACTACAGCGGCTACTTCGAGTCGCCGCGCGAGAGCACGGGTGAGGAGATCGCGGCGACCCTCGAAATCTCGCCGCCGGCGTTCTATCGTCACGCGCGGACGGTCCAGCGCAAGCTGTTCACCACTCTGTTCGACGACATCGGCGTTCCGTCCGCCGCTACTGCCGACTGAGCCGTGCTCCGGTACGAGAGGAGGCGCCGATCCCATAGCTACCGCGTGGCCCGAACCATCCACCAGGTCTCGCGTGTTCGCCTCTCGCCGGTCGCTCTCGTGAACTCGTCGACGATACCGGTATGGCGTCGATCCGTCAACGACTCGCGACGCCGCGACCCAGACCAGCGGATGGACGGACGAACAAACCAGGCGTGAGGGACCACAGCTCAGCGGGTACGTTCAATAACGAACCCCCGGTTCTGAAGGAAGTTCGTTGTTGAACACCGCTGGTCATCCGTCGAGAGTTCTTCCTAGAAAACGATGCGAGACGTCGATCAGAACGCCGATAGCGAGACGCCGTACGAGTGCTTCGACTGTGGCACGATCGTGCTGACGGCGACGAACCCTGGCCAGTGTCCCGACTGCGGCGGCGAGATGCGCAACCGACTGATCCCGCTCGAATGAGATGAGTTCGGACTCCACACCGGGCGAAGCCGGTTCGGCAGTATCCACCGCCGATGCAGCCGAGACCGAATCCGCGCTCGACACCGCCCGCCGACAGCTCGCCCGCGCGGCCGAGCACGTCGAGATCGACCCGAACGTCGTCGAGCGACTCGCCCATCCGAACGCGGTTCACGAGGTCTCGATCCCGCTCGAACGCGACGACGGCACCGTCGAGGTCTTCACCGGCTACCGCGCCCAACACGACAGCGTTCGCGGACCGTTCAAGGGCGGCCTCCGCTTCCATCCGGGCGTGACCCACGACGAGTGCGTGGGGCTCTCGATGTGGATGACGTGGAAGTCCGCCGTGCTCGACCTCCCGTTCGGCGGGGCGAAAGGCGGGATCGTGGTCGACCCGAAGGCGCTCTCCGCCGACGAGAACGAACGCCTCACGCGACGGTTCACCCAGGAGATCCGCGACGTGATCGGACCGACCCACGACATTCCGGCCCCCGACATGGGCACCGACGCCCAGACGATGGCGTGGATCATGGACGCCTACTCGATGCAGCAGGGCGAGACCACACCGGGCGTCGTCACCGGCAAACCGCCCGTCGTCGGCGGGAGCTACGGCCGCGAGGAAGCCCCCGGCCGGAGCGTGGCGATCGTCACCCGTGAGGTCTGTGCCCACGACGACCGCTCGCTGTCGGGAACGACGGTGGCGGTCCAGGGGTTCGGCAGCGTCGGCGCGAACGCGGCCCGACTGCTCGACGACTGGGGAGCCTCGGTCGTTGCGGTGAGCGACGTCAACGGCGCGATCCACGATCCCGACGGGATCGACGTCCACGCGATCCCCACCCACGAGGAGGAGCCCGAGGCGGTCACTGCCGGCGTCGACGACGTCCTCCCGAACGAAGAACTCCTCGAACTCGATGTCGACGTGCTGATCCCGGCGGCGATCGGTAACGTCCTCACCGAGGCGAACGCCGGCGCTGTCCAGGCCGATCTCGTCGTCGAGGGCGCGAACGGCCCGACCACGTCGGCGGCCGATACGATCCTCGAGAAGCGAGACATTCCGGTCATCCCCGATATCCTCGCGAACGCCGGCGGTGTCACGGTCTCGTACTTCGAGTGGCTCCAGGACATCAACCGTCGAGCGTGGTCCTTAGAGAAGGTCAACGAGGAGCTCGAAGCCGAGATGCTGGCGGCGTTCGAGGACGTTCGGACGCAAGTTGACGAACGCGACGTGACGTGGCGCGATGCCGCCTACATCGTCGCACTCTCCCGGCTCGCCGAGGCCCAGGAAGCGCGCGGTCTCTGGCCGTAGACCGCTCTTCGAGACGGCTCCGATCGCGAATCAAACCTCGATAGCGCCGAGTTCGGGATCGTCGAGGCGCTCGTACAGCTCGCCGGGCGGGCCGACCCACGCGTCGAGTTCGAGCGCGCGCTCGATCAACCGCCGATAGAGTTCGCGATAACCGGGGAAGTCGTCGCTTAGCAGCCGTGGGTGCCAGAGCACCGTCATCACCGCGTCGTTGTCGGCTGCCTCCGTGAGCAACCCCTCACAAGCGTCCCACGCCGCCGCGAAATCTCCTTCTTCGACCAGCGCGGTTTCCATCGCCGTGAGCGGGAAGACCACGAACTCGTCGTCGAACGGCCGGAGCGGCTCGTGGCCGTGTTGGAAGCCGTACTCCGTGCTCGATCCGAGCGAACTGTCGTAGTCGAGTCCGATCGCACGGTGGTGTCGCCACGTTTCTTTCCCGGGTGCGAGGTTGAGGAAGTGCTGACGGCCGCCCGTCACTTCGTGGCCGAGCGCGCGCTCGATTTTCGCCTTCTCCTCGCGGAGCCGATCGCGGTCGTCGAACGAGTTGAACGAACCGTGAAGACCGACCTCCCATCCGCCGGCGTCGAGCGCCCGGACGATGTTCGTGAGATCGATGGTCTCGACGTCGTACCGACCGAGATGCTCGATCCAGTACCGGGGATTGCACCACTGCTGGAACGGCCGGTTGCGGAGGCCGGGCTCGGAGAGGAAATAAAACGCGGAGCGAACGCCGAGATCGTCTTCGAGGCCCATCAGCGACTCGAACTGCCAGTAGGGGTTGTGACCCGGTCGGAACGCGGCGAGCTGTCCGAGGTCGCGTTCGATCAGCGCGTCGGAGATCGCCTGATAGGTCTTGTACGGCCGGTCGACGTCGTGGGTGAGACCTGTCTCTTATACACATCTCTGAGCGG
>NZ_AOME01000073.1 GCF_000336935.1 Halococcus salifodinae DSM 8989
TGAAGACGATCTCGGCGTTCGCTCCGCGTTTTATTTCCTCTCGCGCGCGATGGCGGCCTCGTCCGCGCCGACGAGGACGTTCCAGCCCGCGTCGACGGTTTCGACCCACTCGGTCTCGTCTCGAAGCGTGACACACGGCGTATCGAGGAAGAACGCTTCTTTCTGGACGCCGCCGGAGTCGGTGGCGACGCGCTCGGCCCCGTCGAGCAGCCGGACGAAATCCACGTAACCGACGGGATCGATCAGCGTGAGCTGCTCCGCGATCGTTTCCCGGAGGTCACACTCGTCGAGCCGTTCGCTCGTCCGCGGGTGGATCGGGAACACGACCTTGCGATCGGTGTCGCACAGCGCGGCCATGATAGCCTCCAACCGCTGGAGATCGTCGGTGTTGCCCGCGCGGTGGACGGTCGCGAGCACGTACTCACCCTCGGCGAGATCGTGCTCGTCGAGCACCGTCGACCGATCGGCGGCACGACACCGCGCCCACCGGATGGCGTCGTACATCACGTCCCCGGTCTGGTGGACCATCCCGTCACCGATCCCCTCTTTCCGGAGGTTCTCGACGCCGCGCTGGGTCGGTGCAAAGAGGAGATCCGAGACGTGATCGGTGAGCACGCGGTTGATCTCCTCGGGCATCGAGCGGTTGTAGCTCCGGAGCCCAGCCTCGACGTGGGCGAGCTGGGCGTCGGTTTTCGCGGCCACGATCGCGCTCGCGAGCGTCGAGTTGGTGTCGCCGTAGACCAGGATGACGTCGGGCGATTCGCGCTCGGCGAGTTCGCCGAACCGGCTCACCATCGCTCCGGTCTGTCGACCCTGGGTGGCCGAACCCACCCCGAGGTTGTACTCGGGAGCCGGGATGTCGAGCTCCTCGAAGAAGACGTCGGACATGGTCTCGCTGTAGTGCTGACCGGTGTGGACCAGCACCTCCTCGTGGCGCTCGCGGAGCGCGCGCGAGACCGGGAACGCCTTCACGAACTGCGGGCGTGCGCCGACGACAGAGACGACCTTCACTGTTCGGCCTCCGGCTGCCGCGCCGGTTCCTCCGGTTCGCCAGCCTCGTGGCGTCGCACGCTGAGCCCCTCGTTGGTCTGGAGGTCGTAGACCATCGCCACCGCGAACGAGATCCCGCCGACCATCACCAACAGCAGCGCGATCGATCCCCGGAGGAAGGCAGATCCCGCGCCGACGAACGCGAGCGGGGCGAACAGTCCGCTGGCGACGCCGGCGAGTGTCCCGACGAACCCGAGGAAATACAGGATGACGAGCGGATGGAAGTCACGCACCACGTACCGCATCACGAGTCGGTGGAGGAAGTTGCGCGCGAGCAGCACGGAGAGTTTAGGCACGAACGACGAGTACCGGATCCCGCTCTGCTCGTCGCCGTACACCGCCGGATGGGCGACGTCGGCGACGCGCAACCGGTGGACGTTGAGCGTCGAGAGCACGTCGTTCAGAAAGCCGTAGTCGTCGTAAAGCCCATCGATCTCGATCCGCTGGAGCGCTTCCCGCGAGATAGCGGTGTAGCCGTTCTGCGGGTCGCTCATCTTCCAGTAGCCGCTCGATACCTTCGTGAGGTAGGTGAGCAGCGAGTTGCCGAAAAACCGCCACCCCGACATCTCACGGCGATCTCGGTGGAGCAGTCGCGTCCCCTTCGTGTAGTCCGCCTCGCCGTCCACGATCGGGTCGATGATCCGACTCAGCATGTCGGGGTTCATCTGGCCGTCGGCGTCCATCACCGCCGTGACGTCCATCCGCTCGGCGAGCGCGCGCCGGTAGCCGGTCTTGACCGCGCCACCCCGGCCCTGGTTGTCCTCGTGGTGGATCGGCTCGACCACCTGATCGAAGTACACTCCCCCGTCGGCGAGCGTCGCGGCCTCGGTGCGTTCGTCGTTCGCGCGCTCGGCGTGGCGCTGGATCTCGTCCCACGTCCCGTCGGTCGAGCAGTCGTCGACGACGTACACCCGATCGACGAACCCCGGCAGCGTCTCGATCACGCGACCCACGAACGTCTCCTCGTTGTGGGCCGGCACCACCACGCCGACGGTCTTTCCCCTATACATCGCGACCACGCCCGATCGTGTACGTCCGGTGTGTGGTTCCGGCGAGATCGAGGCTGTCGCGTCCGTCGATGACCACCAGTCCGTCGTGCTCGCCACGGCGTTCGAACGCCGTCCAGTCGATCCCGTCGAACTCCGTGTGTGGCGTCACCACCACCACGCCGTCGAGCGGCCGGTCGGTGACGTTTCCGACGGCGACCGGCGTCGCGTCGAACTCGGCGAAGCCTGCGTCGTCGAGCAGTGGATCGGCACACAGCACGTCCGCTCCCGCCTCGTTCAGCCCGTCGATGATCGACCCCGCGGGCGTCGCGGCAGTTTCTTCGACACCGGGGCGGTAGGTCAGGCCGAGCACGAGTACCCGTGCGTCCGCGAGCGCCGATCCTTCCGCCGCGAACTCCTCGCGGAGCTTCTCGACGACGAAATCGGGCATCCCGTCGTTGACCGCACGTGCGGTTTCGAGCAGCGGGCCGTCGGCCTCACGGCCGTCGAGCAGGAAGTACGGATAGTAGGGGATGCAGTGGCCGCCGACACCGGGGCCGGGGTCGTGGATGTCACAGAAGGGCTGGGTGTTCGCGGTCGCGATCGCCTCCGTCACGTCGATCCCGAGATCGTCGGTGAAACGCCCGAGTTCGTTGGCGAGCGCGATGTTCACGTCACGATAGACACCCTCGAATAGTTTGACTGCTTCGGCCGTCGTGGCATCCGAGACCGCGAGTACGCCCTTCTCGTTGATCGCCTCGTACAGTATCGTCGCGGTCCGGGTGCTCTCGTCGTCGACCCCGCCGACGACTTTCGGGTACGCACCACGGATGTCTTCGAGTGCGCGTCCGCTCGACGTGCGCTCGGGACAGAACGCGACGCCGAACTCCCCGAAATCGAGTCCGCTTTCGCGTTCCAGTTGGGGAATCACGACCTCTTCGCAGGTCTTCGGCGGAACCGTACACTCCACCACGACGAGATCGCCCGGTTCGAGCCCCGCCGCGACGTCCCCGACGACGGATTCGAGGATCGAGAGGTCGGGCGCGTTCTCGGCATCGATTCGCGTTGGGACGATGAGGACGTGGACCGACGCCGCCGCGGCCGCGGTGCGGTTGTCCGTCGCCGAAAGGGCGTCCTGCGCGACGAGATCCGCCACGAGGTCGTCGAGGCCGGGCTCCCGCGCAACGTGGCACTCGCCCGCGTCGACCGCCGCGACCACCTCGCTGTCGGCGTCGGCCCCGACGACGTTTCCGCAGACCTCGGCGTACGCCGCCGCGAGCGGCAGCCCCATCTTTCCGAGCCCGTAGACCGCGACCGGCACCTTGCCGTCACGGAAGGCCTCACGCTGGCGCTCGGCCGTCGCGTCGCTTCCGTAGAGCGACGTGGTTTCGGCGACTCGGCTCACACGTCGACCTCCACGGCTTCGTCGGTGGCGAGCCGGTCGATCGTCCGGGCGACTTCGAGTGCGCGCAACCCGTCGGCGGCGGTCACGACCGGCTCCGTGCCGGTCTCGGCACACTCGACGAACGCCGCGAGCTCCTTTTTCAGCGGTTCGCCGCTGTCGACCATCGGGCGCTCGACCACGCCCTCGTGGCGGTAGTGGACCCCGCTGCCGCCCTCGACGTACTCCGGCAGCGAGTGGCGGTGGATCTCGACCGATCGATCGATGTAGTCGACGGTGATCCAGCACTCGCGGGCGGTGATCGAGAGCTCGCGCACCTTTCGCTGGGTCACGCGGCTCGCGGTGAGGCTGGCGACGATACCGTTCTCGAAGCCGAGCTGGGCGTCGATGTAGCGGTTGTCCTCCGCGCCCAGCGCGTTCACGGTGTCGATCTCGCTGTCTATCACCGACAGCAACACGTCGATGTCGTGGATCATCAGGTCCAACACCGCGTTGTCCTCGATCCGACGCTCGCGCGGCGAGCCGAGTCGTTGGGCGTCGATCGCGAGGATCTCGTGGTTCGCGAGGATCTCGGTCACGGCCCTGATCGCGGGGTTGAACCGCTCGACGTGGCCCACCTGGATCGTGACGCCGTGTTCCTCGGCGAGCGAGATGAGTTCGCGGCCCTCGCTCGGTTCGGCCACGAACGGCTTCTCGACCAGCACGTGGACGCCCGCCACGATACACTCGCGCGCGATCGGGTAGTGGTGGGCGGTCGGGACGGCGATCGAGACCGCTTCGGCGGCCTCGACCAGCTCGGACTGATCCATCGCGCGCGTGCCGTGGCGGGTCGCGATCTCACGCGCCCGATCGGCGTCGGCGTCGGCGACTCCGACGAGGGAGACGCCCGGGAGTTCGCTGTAGACCCGCGCGTGAGACGCGCCCATGCTGCCGACGCCGATCACGCCGACTCGAAGCGAGTTCGTACTATCCATCCGCCGCCTCCATTGCTCTCGGTGTCGCTGTCATCGGCGGACGGTTCCGGATAGCGGCCGTGAGCGGACCGTCGGGTGACGGCCGGACGATCACGGCCGGCGTCACGATGGGTGCCCTCCCGTCTCGAAGCGACGGACAGCGGTCATGATGGTTTCTGTGTCCGACGCCGAAAGGTTTGGATGTACCGGTAGCGAGAGCACCTCCTCGGCGGCGCGTTCGGCGACCGGTACATCACATGCCACCCCGTCGTAGGCGGGCTGTTCGTGGATCGGCGTCGGGTAGTAAACTCCCGTCCCGACTCCTTTATCGTCGAGATGGGCCCGCAGTGCGTCGCGGTCGTCGGTCCGGATGGTGTACTGGTGGTAGACGTGCCGCCGGCCGGCCGGTTCGACCGGCGTCTCGATCCCCTCGACAGCGGCGAGCCCTTCGGTCAACCATGCGGCGTTCTCGCGGCGCTGCTCGTTGCTCTCCCGGAGGCGGTGGTCGAGCTGGACGCGGCCGACGGCCGCGAGCACGCTCGTCATCCGGTAGTTCTGACCGACCGAGACGTGTTCGTAGGCCCCAGCATCGCCGTCGCCGAACCGTGCTGCCGGTCGGCCGTGGTTGACGAACCGCGCCGCGCGCGCCGCTACGTCCTCGTCGTCGGTGAGCACGATCCCACCCTCGCCGGTGGTCATGTTCTTGGTCGGGTAAAAGGAGAAACAGGCGGCGTCACCGAACGTCCCGACGCGCTCGCCGTCGATCTCCGCACCGTGGGCCTGGGCAGCGTCCTCGATCAGGAGGAGGTCGTGCTCGTCGGCGATCTCTCCCAACCGATCCATCGCGGCGGGGAGCCCGTAGAGGTGGACGGGAAGTAGCGCGTCCACGTCCCGTTCGCGGACGATCGCCTCGACCGAGTGGGGGTCCATGTTGAACGTCTCGGGGTCGATGTCGGCGAAGACGACCTGTGCGCCGGCGAGACGGATGGTGTTCGCGCTGGCGATCATCGAAAACGGCGTCGTCACCACCGTGTCGCCGGGGCCGATGTCGAGCGCTTCGAGCGCCGTATGAAGCGCCGTGGTGCCGTTCGTGGTCGCTATCCCATGCGAAGCACCACAGAACTCCGCGAACTCCTCCTCGAACGCTCTGACTTCCGGGCCGTCGGCGAGCTGTCCACCCTCGATGACCTCGGCGACGCGAGCCTTCTCGTGCTCACCGAGCTCCGGATCGGCGATCGGGATCATATCGCGTTCTCCCCCGTGAGTTCGTCGGGTAGTGATTCGTGACGTGCGGGAACACCGACCGCGAGCGTCTCCGGCGGGACGTCCTCGGTGACGACCGCGCCGGCAGCGACGAACGATCCGCGGCCGACCGTGACTCCGGGGAGCAGGGTGGCGTTCGCGCCGATCGAGACGTGATCCTCGATGGTCGGGCCGACGAGGTCGTGCTCGCGGCGAACCGGGTAGGGATCGTTCGTGAGCACTGCACGCGGGCCGACGAACACCTGACTCCCGATTGCGGTGTGGGTGGGGACGTACACGCCAGTCTGAAGACTGACGTGCGACCCGATGGTGGTGGTGCCGTCGATCGTGACGTCGGTGCCGACGAGGACATCGTCGCCGATCGCGGTGTTCTCGCGGACGAGCGCGTTGTGGCCCGTTGTGAAGTCATCGCCGATCTCGACGTCGGCGTAGACGATGGTGCTGGCGCGGATCGTCGCACGGTCGCCGATGCGCGCGGGCTGGGCGTCAGGCGCGTGCTCGTAGCCGACCATCGCGCCCGCGTCGAGGCGACAGTCGGTGCCGGTCGTTGCGTGTGTGTCGTCAGTCATCGACGAGACCTCTTTGTTACACACCGTAGCGGTACAGTCGGGAGACGTGGAGGGCACCGGAGGCGTGGCGACGGACCGCGGGACGTGGGCGGTGTCGCGCACCGTCGGCGTCGCGTCCGGTGAGGGCTGTGGTGGCTCATTCGGTGGACGAATGTGATGACGGGGCCGGGTTCTCGCTCCCCGCAGTCTTGCTGTCCCGTTATTTCTATAAGAGACTCGTTTATCGTATATAGTGTTTTCCTATCGGCCACTGTCAATGTTTCCATCCGGTGGCTCTCGGCATAGTGGTTCTCCCCGACCGACTGGGAACGCTCCCTTTCGTCTGTCGCAGGAGTTTACAGATGGACCGGACGACTCGGACCCGATTCACCGATCCCGATCGATACGCTGCGTGCCCGACGGAATGTATCGCCGGATCAGCGGGATGCGGACACCGAGACGTTGCTCGACGAGATCGATCGGGACCTCGTCCTCGGCTTGGAGACAGCCGGTGACGGCGACCAACGCCACCGCAGCGAGGCTGGCGAGAACCCCGAACACCGGGAGCGTGACCACCGACAGCGTGATGACATCCGAAAGAACGAGTGCCGGCGGGAACAGCCCGAGCGGGAGCACGAGAAACGCCCGGACTGTCCACTTCGAGAACGGCGCGATCCCGGTGGTCCGCCAGAGCACCAGCATGGCGGTCGCGTTGAGCACGAAAAACGAAACCGCGGAGGCGACCGCCGCGCCGACGACGCCGTAGGTAGAGATCAGCACGACGTTCAATGCAACGTTCAACACTGCGGTGACGGTGTTCACGGCGAGGATGTAGCCGGTGTAGCCAAAGGCCGAGAGGGTGTCCTGACACCGGCCGTTGGCCGCGCTCATGAAGAAGCCGATCGAGAGGATCGCGAGGACGGTCGCGGATCGTGGATCAGAAGTGCCCATGATGATGCTCACCACGTCACCGGGGAACGCGACGAACGTGAGAAAGAGCGGGAAGGCGGCGATGTAGATCCACTTCGTCGTCACCTTATACACTCGGTCGACTTCCTCGCGGTTGCTGTCGTCGTCGAGTCGCGAGGCGAGCGGCATGTAGAGAAATCCGAACACCGAGAGGATCACGGGGAGGCCGGCGGCGAGTGGGTAACCGTACTGGTACACACCGGCGGCGTTCGGGGCTTCGGCGAGCGCACCGAGCATGATGGTGTCGATCTGTGAGAGCATCGACGAGACGGCCGAGGCGATCACCAGCGGGGCGGAAAACCGCAACAGCGCCCCTGCATGCGTCCGGAACGGGCCACGGAGCGGGAGGAGTCGATTCAGGAGGACGTGTGCGACCACGAATGCGACACCCGCCGCGACGATGTAGGCGTATCCTGCGGCGAACACGCCGAGACCGAACCCGAACAGGAGGAGAAGGAGCAGTCCTACTCGGAGTCCGTTGTAGAGCAGATCGTACGCGTAGGTCCGGTAGATGGTGTTCTCGTGGCCACGGATCGCGCCGACGGCGATCCGCATTCCGACGACGAGCGGGATCGCCACGGCGAACAGCACGGGAACCAACACCGAAACGTTGGGGTCGAAGACCACGTCACGGATCCACTCTCTGGCGAGAACGAGGCCCGCGGCGATCGAAACTGCGGCGATCCCGGCGATCACGAGGCCGGTCACCCACACCCCACGGACGTCTCGATCGTCCTGGAACCGGGACATGAACCGGGGAATTCCCTGAGAAAAGCCGACGAGTGCGACCGTCGAACTGAACGTCAGCATCGAGAAACCGAGGCTAAACGCGTCGTAAGCTGGTGTCGAAAGAACGTTGGCCAGAAGGGTCTTCTCGAACAGCTTCGAGAACGACCCGAACAGGCTGCCGACGAGCACGAGGCTGGCGCTCGACACCAGCGACGAGAGGTTCGCGTCGTCCGCGGCAGCCGAGCCCTCACCGGCCATCGTCTACTCCCGTTAATCGCGTCATCGAGACCAGTGTCGACGGGCATTTTCGGCGGGCTGTGCGACGAGGATCATCATTCGATGGATCTCCGCGGCGTCAAAATAGCGTTTCGTTCTCGTTGGCTCTCGTGGGGTCATCGAACACGGCGGCGTGCCGGCGGTAATCAGAGGACATAAGGACGGATGGGCTGGGAGAAGTAGTATATGCCGAGCCGTGGATCGGGACCGGACACGCTCCTCGTCGGACTCGACGCGGCCTGTGAGCCGGTGCTCGACCGGCTGTTCGATGCGGGAGCCGACCTTCCGCATCTACGAGCGATCCTCGACGACGGCGCAAGCGGCCCCTTGGAGTCCCAGGTCCCGCCGTGGACTGCGAGCGCGTGGCCGTCGCTGTACACCGGGACGAACCCCGGAAAACACGGCGTGTTCGGCTTTCTCGATTTCGATGGCTACGACTGGGACGTGGTGAACGCCACCGATGTCCGCGAGCGCGCGCTCTGGGAACTCCTCGATTCACAGGGGTTGTCGAGCGTCGTCGTCAACGTTCCCGTGACCCACCCGCCCAGGGAGTTCGACGGCGCGCTCGTTCCGGGCTACGTCGCTCCCGACGACCCAGCCTGTCATCCCGCGGGCCTCCTCCGCGAGGTTCGCGAGGCGATCGGTGAATATCGGGTCTACCCCCGTCATACCGGCGGGAGCGAGACCACGACTACCGAGAAAGTCGCCGAGTACCGCGACACGATCGAGATGCGTGGCGACGCGTTCCGGTACCTCGAAGACCGATTCGCGCCCGACTTCGGGTTCGTGGAGTTTCAGGCGACCGACACCGTCTTTCACGAGTGTCCCGGCGACTTCGACGCCGTTCGGGCTGTCTACGAGGCGGTCGACGAGCAGATCGGTGCGATCCTCGACGCGTGCGATCCCGGTACCGTCGTCGTTGCCAGCGATCACGGGATCGGCGAGTACACCGGCTACGACGTGCGGCTCAACACGCTCCTCCGAGACGCGGGGTTCACCGAAACCGCCCGCGGCGGGCGTGGGATGCCGTCGTGGGACGTCATTCGGGATGAGCAGTTTCTCGACGACGGCTCGGGGGACGAAGGCGACGAGCGCGACAGTGACAGCAGTGCCGGCGGACCGAACGACAGTGAGACAAACCTTCTCGAACGCGCGATGGAGACGGCCGCGCGTGCCGGCGTCACGAGCCAGCGCGTCGGACGGGTGCTCGAACGTCTGGGACTCGCGGAGGTCGTCGTGCGCCACGTTCCAAAAGGGATGATCCGTGCCGGAACCGAACAGGTCGACTTCCCCGCCTCGCAGGCGTACGCCCGCTCGCACATCGAGTGCGGAATCCGACTCAACGTCGCGGGCCGCGAGCCCGATGGCGTCGTCCCTCGCGAGGAGTACGACGCGGTGCGTGAGGCGATCATCGATCTCCTCTCGGATCTCGAAACACCCGATGGGAAACCGGCGTTCGACGATGTCGCGCGCCGCGAGGCGTACTTCGAGGGAGGGGAGGCCGAGCGCGCGGTCGACGTCGTGGTCGTCCCACGAGCGTTCGATCAGTTCCTCTCAACGCAACTGCGCGAGACGGCGTTCGGCCCGCCGACCGAACCCTACAACCACAAGCGCGACGGGCTGATCGCCGCCACAGGCGAGGGGATCGATGATGGGGCGTCGCTCGCGGGCGCGCACCTGTTCGACGTCGCGCCGACGGTGCTCGCGACCCTCGGGCTGGCCCGCGGTGAGCACATGGACGGCGACGTGCTGGCGCTCGTCGAGTCGATGGGTGAGCGCGCGTACCCGGAACTCGACGAGCGCGACCGCGAGGCAACCGACGAACGCGCCGTCGAGCAACGACTCTCGGACCTGGGATACCTTTGATATGAGCATCGAGATCACGAAAGCGACCGACGACGAACTGGACGACTGGAACCGCTACGTGGAGCGATCGCCCCACGCCAACCCCTTCCATCGGCTGGGAAGTCTCGAAACGATGGCCGACCACGCGAACGCCGATCTCCACCCCTTGATCGGATTCAAGGGCCAGGAACCTGTGGGGATCTTCCCGATCTTCGAGATCGAGCGCATGGGGGTTTCGACGGTGTTCTCACCGCCGCCAGATCTCCTGGTTCCCTATCTCGGCCCGGCGCTGTGCAACGTCGAGAAGCTGAAACAGCGCAAGCGCGAGCGCCGCCACGAGAAGTTCATCGATGGGTGTTTCGAGTGGCTCGATCGGGCATGTGATCCGCGCTACGTCCATCTCAACACCGATCCTCGATACGACGACTTCCGACCCCTGGGATGGAACGGGCTGGAAGCCTCACCGAACTACTCCTATCGGGTCGATCTCACGCCGGGTGCGGACGATCTCCTGAAACGCTTCAGCAGCGACGCCCGGAGCAACGTCAAGAACGGTGCTCCTGAACACTGTACGATCGAGGAGGGCGGCGAGGACGCGATCCGCCGGATCGTGACCCAGGTTTCCCGGCGCTACGACGCTCAGGACGAGTACTACGCCGTCACGCCGGCGTTCGTGATCGACCTCCGCGAGCGCCTGCCCGACGGCTGTGTCCGGGCGTACGTCTGTCGGGTCGACGGCCGGTTCGTCGGCGGGATGATCACGCTGGAGGACGACGACATCATCTACCGGTGGCAGGGCGGCGCGAAACACGACGCTGACGTGGCCGCGAACGATCTGGTCGACTGGCACATCATGCGGGACGCCATAGACAGGGACATCGACGGCTACGATCTCGTCGGGGCGAACTCGCGGCGACTCAACGGGTACAAGGCGAAGTTCAATCCCGAACTCCGCACCTACCACCAGGCCGAACGCGCGGGGCCGGCGCTCCAGGTCGCACGCGAAGCGTATCTCCGCCTTCGCTAAGCGTCCCTCCGCCTTCTGTTGGATCTGCGCGGCTGCGGCCGCGTTGTGTCGCGGTCGTGGCGTCGCTGCTGACTGTTCTCGATCGTTTTTCGACGATCAGTGACGCGACGAACGGCGGCCGACGAGGCGGGCGAACAGCCCGGTTCCCGGCCGGCCATCACGGAACCAGAGCAGGAGGACGCTTCCGAGCACGAGGAGTTCGACCGCGACGAACAGCAATCCCTTCGGACTGGCCAGCTGGCCGAGGTAATCCTGGAAGTAGTACCACGCGTTCGTCAGTATGCCCGCTCCCGCGCCGGGTCCGACGATCGGGTTCGATACGTCCACGCCGGGTCGGGCGACTGCGGGCCAGAACAGGAACCAGTAGGACGCATCGCCGCCGAGAACGATCGATGGGAGAACATCTCCGGGGAGGTGTGTGAGATAGCCCACCGTGAACGCGATCGCGGGCTCGGTTCGACCGATGCGCCATCCGACGACGAGCACGAGCGCGGCCAGGGGGATGGCGACGAACAGCGAGTGGGCGAACACGCCGGCGGGCAGCACGTCGAGCGCCCACGACAGCGGCTTGTCGACGAGATCGGGGAACTGCGTCCCGACGACGACCGCCAGCGTTGCGGGGCCGTTCGGTGTGCGGCCCCGGAGGTGGGCGAACAGCGAGTAACACAGGTAGCCGACCGCGAGATGTTCCCACGGGAACATGGCGTTCAGCCGCCACCGCCGCTGCCGCTGCCGTTACCGCCTCCGCCGCCACCACCGCTGCCGTTACCGCCAGTACCGCCTCCGCCGCCACCCCCGGCACCGCTACCACCGCCGCCCCCGGAACCGCCTCCGCCACCGGCACTGCCGGCTCCGCCGCTGCCGACGATGTCGACCGACAGATGCGTGGTCACGTCGGCGTTGCGAGTGGTGGGGTTCTGTGGCGGATCGCCCTCGTAGAGGAGATAGGTGAGCTGGAGGCGCTCGCCGGCCACGTCCGGGGTGATTCGGTGCTGGCGCTGCCACGTCCGGTTTTCGGGGACGGTCGGCGATCTGAACCGCGTGAGCTCGCTCCGGCCGACGACCTCGCCGGCGTCGTTGAGCCGCTGGAGTTGGGCCACCACCGTGTAGTTCGTCGCTTTCCCTTCGTGATTCTGTACTTCGAGTGTGTACGGTTGGCTCGCCTCACCAGCGGTGAGCGTGACGTTTTCGTGGACGGTTTCGAGTCCGCTATCGTCACCCTCGCTCAGGAGTGCCACGTTGGTGGTGGTCTCGCCGTCTTTCGGCACTGTGAGCGCGTAGCTCATGCTCACGGCGGCGACGAGGATACTGAGGATCAACACGGCGTTGAGCAGCACGTCGGCCGGCGAGCCCGAGAGCCCGTCGGCGAAATCGTCGATCCAGTAGCCGACCGGCACCGCGAACCGTTCCGAGCGCGGGAGGCGGAGCCGGCGGACGATCCCGGCGATCGCGAACACCAGAGAGAACACCACCACGATCCCGACGATCGGTCCGGTTCGGTACGGCGAGCCGGTGCCGAGCAGCGTGGCACCCAGATCGATAGCGAGCGCGAGCAGCGGCGCGATGAACAGGCTGAGACCAAAGGATAGCGCGAGTCGCTCGCCCCAGCGAACGCCGCGTTCTTGGATCGAGCGCGCGCTGTCGTAGCGTTGGGAGAGCCGCGAGAGCGAATTACTCCGATCGGCCGTCCGTGACGGCCGTCCGGGAAACAGCGCCGCCACCAGCGCGTAGCCCGGGACGATCAACAGTAGCGGAAGACCGAGAACGGCGCGAACAACCGTCGGAAGGCCGCCGACGATCGCGATCAGTCCGCCCGCGACCACGGTGTACAGGACGAGGACGAGGAGATCGCCCGGCAGTCCGCGGAGTCCCGACGCGTCGCTGTCGTAGCGTTCGATCGTCGTATCGTTGCCGGTGAGCGGGTCGCGGGACACCGTTGGGACTACTACCGAACAGACTCCTAAAAATTTGGCTATCCGTGGTTTCTCGGCGTCGTTCGGCGACTGCGGGGTCGAGCCGCTCCGTTCACGCCCCGACACTGGTTGGTACGATACCGTTACTACTGCAAAAGCTATGTATATGGAAGTAAACGATACGCACTCGTTATATTCCTCCAGCGAGTAGTCGCTATCAACGGGGTGACTGCAATGGCAGAGGATTGGGATACGGTAAGCTACGTGATCCGGTCGCAGTACCGGGTGGACGTGCTCGAACGACTGGCGGAGGGCCCGGCGACGCCATCGCGGATCGCCGCGGACAAGGACATCGCCATCGCGCACGTCTCGCGCGCGCTCGGTGGACTCCGCGAGGACGACCGCGACATGGTCGAGCTGCTGGTCTCCGAGGACCAGAAGAAAGGTCGGGTGTATGGGATCACCGACAAGGGCGAGCGCGTCTGGGACCGCCTCCAGTCCGAAGGCATGATCTGATCGGCTGCGTTGCAGTCACCACCGATCCGACTGACTTCGTCGCCCTGGCCGCTTCGCTGCTGTCCCGGCGGCGGACAAACGGCATTTATATCAGTCCGCGTCGAGCAGCCCATCGCAATGAGTGGAGATGCAGGAACGCGCGATCGAAGCGGTGCTAGCGTTCGGTTACGGATCGCGAGCATCGCGCTCGCGCTCGTCGTCGTCGGCTCCGTGGTCGCCGTCGTGCCCGCGGCGGCACAGGACAGTGCGGAGCAAAACGGTTCGGACACGTTCATCGTCCAGCAGGGCGACAGATGTACCGAGATCACCGCCCTCGGCGACGGCTCGCAGTCGGTCGAGGAGTTCTACGACTACCGCTCGCCGGTCACGGATCAGGAAGGTCTCTACAGCTCCTACGGCACGACCGACATCCAGCAGAGCCAGGTCAGTCAAATGTTCGTCTATCGCGGGAGCGAGGGGCTGAGTCTCGTCTTCCTCCACGACCAGTTCGGCGACGAGAGCGGCGGGTTCGTCGCCACTGGCGACGTTTCGGGGCTCCCGGCGAACGGCGAGTGGGCCGTCGAGGACGACACCTACAACAACCGTGACGACATCTTCGAGCACCAGAACGGGTCGAGCCACATCGAGTGGTTCTCGAACGGCAACCGGACCGACGGAGCCGCGTTCCGCGGGCTCGGGAGTGCGGAGTATCGGACGATCACCGCCGACGTGCAGTTCAACGAGGAAGCGGACACCTACCCCTTCGAGGAGTGGGACGGCAGCCCCGAGGACAACCAGATCGAACGCTGGATCCTCCGCTCCGGTTCGGGCGACACCACCGAACTCGACATGAGTCAACCTGTGGAGATCAGCCCCGGCACCTGTAGTGGTGGTGTCGAGACGTACACGCCGACACCGACGTCCGAAGCGAACGGCACCGCAAACGAGACTACCGACGTCGGAACGACGGGCACTGAAACGACGGCGACTGAAACGACGGGGGCGACCACGACCCAGACCGCCACGGCGACGGCGACCCCGACACAGACACCGACCACAACCCCAACGCCGACCGCCACTGAAACCTCAACCCCGACCCAGACGGCCACCCCGACCGCGACCGAGATGGCGACAGCCACCTCCTCCGCAGCCGACGACACGACAGCGGCGAACGACAGCGCCACAACGACCGGCGGCGACGGGAACAGCGGCGCGTTCGGTCCCGGATTCGGCATCGTGACGGCGCTCGTGGCGGCGATCGCCCTCATCGCGGCGGCCGGACTCGCACGCCGACGGGACTGACTCGCCGATCGCCTACCGACTGCACGACAGTTTTTCGGCAAGCCTAAAAGTTCAAGTACGGCCGGTCCCGAGCGGCGTTCGATGCAGCAGATCGCCGATACGGACAGCCAGGGAGACGAGGAGTACACTTTCGATGACGTGAGCGTCGTGATGGGAACGTACAACGAGGAGGCCGCCGTCGGTGGCGTGCTCGCGGCCATCGACGACACCACGGACGGCGCGGCCGAAGTCGTCTGCGTGGATAGTTCGACCGATCGAACGCCCGAAATCGCGCGCGAACACGGCGCGCGCGTCGTCGAACAGGAGCCACAGGGCTACGGCGTCGCGGTGAGCGCGGCGCTCGCGGCGGCCGATCGTCCCGTGGTGGTGACGACCGACTGCGACGGCACTTATCCGATGGAGCGACTGCCCGACTTCCTCGACGCGATCAACGCGGGCCACGACGTGGTGAGCGGCGATCGACTGTACCACGGAGCCGACACGATGCCGCCGTTCAACCGCCTCGGCAACCACGCGTTCGCCCTCCTCGCGAGCGTCCTGCTCGGCGAGCGCGTCCACGACACCACCACCGGGATGCGTGCGTACCGACGCGAGGTCATCGATGCGATCGAGTGGACCGAAAACACCGGCCTCTCGGCGGAGCTGCTCATCCGACCGCTCGCACGCGGCTACGACGTCCGCGAAACCCCGATCGAGTACGGCGAGCGTCGTGGCGAGACCACGCTCGACCCGCTCGCTGGCGGGGCAGCGATCGCGCGCTCGATCGTCGACGTCTGTCTCGAAGAGCGCCGCCGGTAGCGCCCCGATCCGACGGCGCGAGCGTCATCCTTCCGAGGTCGCCGAACCGTTCGCCGTCCGCGTCGTCAGCCCTGTTTCGACGAACACCCCGGGAGGCGTCGCACCGACGGTGCCGCGTCCGCCGCCACAGCGAAAGTCCGGACAGACCTCGGTCGTGGGCGGGAGGACACGGAGGCCGTTCCTCCCGCCGTCGAGCGGCATGACGAGTCGGTAGCCGAACCCGCCAGCAGGACCTTCGTTGACGAACACCGACAGCGTGAGCGAGTCCTGGCCCTCGAGGGATACCGCGCTGCCGTTCACGGCGGTGACGTTCCCCGTCAGCCGCGCGCGCTCGTCGGCAACGAGGCCGAGATCGAGACTCCCGTTCGCGGGCGAGCCGGCGTAGTACGCCTGTTCGTTCCCGTTGGCGAGTCGAACCGAGACGCTCTCGGGCGAGTCTGGAATCCCGAAGCGGCCATCGAGTGCGACGCGGTCGCCCTCGTGGACCTCGATGGGACGGAGGCGGGCGTCGGCGGCGTCGCCGCTCGTCGGTGACCACAGCCCCTCGTAGACGTATCGGTAGTACGTCCGGTTCGGGTAGGCGTCGACGACCGCGAACTGGCGTTCGGCCACCGCGTAGACGGTGTCCCCCGCGAAGTCGGGGTCGTTGCGAAGCGTCTGGAACGGATGGCTGAGCCAGTCGCCGTACGGCGTCGGGAGGAAGACGACCGCGTTCTCGACGGAGCGGTTTTCGAACGGCTGGTAGGCCCGTTCGTACTCGGCGGTGACGTTGCGGTTGCGGTCGAGCGGTTCGTCGATCGCGGTCGCCGTTGCGCCCGCGAGCCCCGCGCTCACAACGAGCAGGCAGACCGCGACGACCGCCCGGGCCTGTCGGGCGTCGAGGTGGTCTCGCGCCGCTCGCCGGAGACCGAGCGTCCCCCGAACACCGGTGTACGCCGCAAACGCCGCCACCGGAACGAGCAGGTCGAAGTGGTAGTACGGTCCCAGAAACGCGAGCAGCCCGTCACCCGGCGATTCGAGCGCGCCGAGCACGTTCAGGTTCCCCCAGAAGAAGACGTTGCCGACCGGAATCGACACGAACAGGCCGGCGAGCACCGCCGTTCGAGCGTTCCGTTGCTCTCGCGGAACGCCAAGCGCCAGCGCCGTCCCCAGCGCCGCGAGCACCGTCCCGAGCACCCCGGCGACGGCCCACCGACCGAAAAACGCCGCGAGCACCCGGGCGTTGGCTCGCAGCCCGAGTTGCGGCGTGTACTGTTCGCTGTGGCCGAGGATCGCCCGCTTTCCGAACCCGATACCGTCGAGGGGGGCGAACGCCGCGTAGGGGAAGGTGAACGGATCGCCGGTGACGACGACGTTGTATCCGAGCGCGACGAGCACTCCGAGACAGCCGCCGGCAGCGGTGAGGACGTTCCTGAAAACGGTGCGACGACTCTCCTGAAGCGTCCAGAGCGCGTGGACGACGAACGGTATCGCGAACAACACGGCGGTGTAGGGCCGCGAAAAGAAGGCGACGCCGATGGCGAGTCCCGCTATCGCCGCCAGCGGTCGACTCCCGGTGCGGTCGGCCCGGAGATACGCCGCCGCGAACAGCAGGTTCCACGCCGTCGTCGGCGCGTACGCCAGGAACACCGACGACGTGACGAGGAAGAGTGGCGAGAACAGGAGCAATCCGCCGGCGAGCAGCCCGACGACATGGGCGAATTTCCGGCCTTCGTGACGGAACGCCTCGCTGACGACGACTGCCGTCAGCCAGACGTTCGCCGCCGCGATGGCGACGAGCGCGAGGCGGAAATCACCGAGCAGTTGTCCGACGGCGAACATCGCCGCCGCCACGGGGGCGTACTTCGGGTAGAGCCCCTGTTCGCTATCGACGAAAAACCACGGTCGAAACGCCTCCCGTACTGGTGGATCGAGGAACAGCTGCCCGTCGAGCAGCATGCTGGCCTGCTGGAGATACACTCCCTCGTCGTGGTTCAGCGAGAGGTATGGAAAGACGCTCGTCGAAACGATCCAGATGACGACCGCACCGACCAGCGCGAGACCGGCCGCCGCGAGCCCGAACCGATGTCTGTCGAGCCGCTCACGGACGTGTCCGCCGTCCATCACTCGGCGGGATACCACGCGAGCGTGTGGTCGGCGTCGAACGCGATCTCCACGCGCCGATCGAGACGGATGTCGGTCGTGTGGTTGTGCTCGCAGTGGATCACGTCACCCGTGTCGAGTTCGACGCGATAGACGAACGAGGACCCGGTGTACTGGCGGTGAACGATGCGGCCGTCGCCCGCGTCCCCGTCCCCGTCTCCGCTTCCTTCTCTTTCCTCAACCGGGACCGCTTCGAGGTCGTCCGGGCGAACCAGCACGTCGATGTCGGTGCCGGTGTACTCCTCGGTCAGCCCTTGGAGCGTCGCGGTGTCGAACGTCCCGATTCCGGTGTGAACGCCCGTCTCTTCGACGCGTCCCGACAGAAATCCCGCACGGCCGAGGAACTCCGCAACGAACCGCGACTCGGGCTGTTCGAACACGTTCTCCGGCCGGCCGACCTGTTCGAGACGGCCGTCGTTGAGGACGGCGACTCGATCGGAGATCGACATCGCCTCCTCCTGATCGTGGGTGACCGAGACGGCGGTGACACCCGCTTCGTCCAGAATCCGACGGACCTCCTCGCGCATCCGGACGCGGAGCCGTACGTCGAGGTTCGAAAACGGCTCGTCGAGGAGGAGGAGGTCGGGTTCCGGTGCGAGCGCCCGCGCGAGCGCGACGCGCTGTTTCTGTCCTCCCGAGAGCTGATCCGGCGTTCGGTCGCCGAACGATTCGAGACCGACGAGTTCGAGGAGCTCCGTGACGCGGCGCTCGCGTTCGTCCGCAGTGGCGTCGGTGAGGCCGAACGCGATGTTCTCGGCGACCGTCATGTGGGGAAACAGCGCGAAGTCCTGAAAGACGATGCCGACGTCGCGGTCCTCGGGATCGACGGCGTGGCTGTCGTCGGCGACACGCTCGCCGTCGAGGGTGATCGTGCCGGCACTCGGCGTTTCGAGCCCCGCGATCATCCGGAGGGTCGTCGTTTTCCCACAGCCAGACGGGCCGAGCAGCGTCAGGAGCTCGCCGTCACGGACCGCAAGCGAGAGATCGGTGACGGCGGTTTCTCTCCCGAACTCCTTGCTCGCGTCGGCGAGTTCGAGCACCACGTCGGCCGTTTCGGTCGTTTCCGCATCAGCCGCTACGGTCGCCTCGGTCTCGGCTGCGCTCTCCTCGGACTGCTCGTTCGCTTCGTCGGATCGTGGTTCGACTGTTGGGGATTTACTGGACATTGTCGCCCTCCTGTGTGAGGATCACGAGCATCGAGAGTCCGGAGACGGCGACGAGCACGAGCGCCGGTACGGCGGCCGCCCCGTAATATCCTGCGCCTTGAACCTGCCAGATGTAGGTGACCAGCGTCTTGAACTCCGAGGGATGGAGGAGCAGCGTTGCGGGCAGCTCCTTCATCGTGGTGAGAAAGACCAGCGCCGCCCCGGCGACGACCCCGGGGGCGATCAGCGGGAGTGTCACCCGCCGGAAGGTCGAGAGCGGGGAATGACCCAGCGTCCGCGCGGCTTCGAGCAGCGAGCGGTCGACGTGGAGCACCGAGGAGTTTGTGGAGCCGACCGCCTGCGGGAGAAAGCGCACGACGTACGCGAAGATCAACAGCGGGAGCGTCTGGTAGAGGCCGGGGAGGTAACGAACGCCGAAATAGACGAGGGCAAAGCCGATCACGATGCCCGGTGCGGCGTAGCCGAGATACGTCGCTCGATCGAACAGGTTCGCGAGTCGCCCGTTCGTCCGTGCGGAGAGATAGCCGACCGGTAGCGCGGCGAGCGTCGCGACGACCGCCGCGAGCACTGCGACGACGATGGAGTTCAGCCCGTAGGACCACTCGAAGGCGAACCCGCCGGCGGTGTAACCCGGGCCGCCGCGGAACAGCCACATCCCAAGGATGCCGAGCGGGACGAGCAGCCCCAACGTTGCCACCAGTGTACAGAGAGCGAGCGCCGGGCCAGTCCAGACCCCGAGCGAGATGGTGTTTCCCCGGCGGCCGCCGGCGTAGGCGTTCTGATCACCGGGCGAGAGGCGCGATTCGATTCCGAGGATGGCGACGGTGAGTCCCAGCAACAGCACCGAGAACAGCGCCGCACGATCCCGGCCGAAGGCGTTGTATTCGACGAAGATCCGGCGGGTGAACACGTCGTAATGCATGATCGAGGGCGTTCCGAAATCCGAGAGCGCGTACAGCCCGACCAGCAGCGCGCCGGCGGCGATTCCCGGCGCGATCTGTGGCAGGACGACGCGGCGAAAGGCACCAAAGTAGGAGTGATTCAGCGTTCGGGCGGCCTCGACCTGCGAGGCGTCGAACGACAGCAGCGCCGCGCGAGTCGTGAGAAACACGTAGGGATAGACGAACAGCGTCAGGACGAGAACGGTGCCGTGGAGTCCGTAGATGGTCGGAATCGACTCGATTCCGAGCGGCGCGAGCAGATCGGCGAGGACGCCACGCGGACCGAACGCCGAGACGAACGCGAACGCGCCGATGTAGCTCGGCACGACCAACGGCAGCGCCAGCACGACCGTCCAGAACCGCCGGAAGGGGAGGTCCGTTCTGGCCGTCAGCACTGCGAGCGGCACGCCGAGCAGCACCGAACCGACGGTGACCGCAGTGACCAACAGCGCGCTGTTGATCCCGATCTGGATCGTCGATGGCGAGGCGAGCAGCGCGAGCGCGCTTTCCGCGCCCATGTCGAACGCCTGAACGACGAGCCACACGATCGGCGAGACGACCGCGAGCGCGACGAGCCCGGCGAGCGCCAGGAGCCCGCCTCGGAGCACCCGCCCGCGGTCGATATCGATACCACCGGCGTCGAAGGTACTCATCTCAGAGGACTCCGACTTCGCGCATCAGCGTGAGCGTGGGTTCGAGGTTCGAGAGCTTGGCGAGATCCAGCTGTGGCGGGTTGAGCTCGTCGATCGTCGGCAGCCCGCCGACCGGCGGGACGCCCGGGATCATCGGGTAGGCGAACGTCCGGGTGGCGAAGAACTCCTGGGCCTCGGCGGTGAGGAGATGCCGAACGAAGTTGTTGGCGAGTTCACGTCGCTGGGTCCCCTTGATGACCTCGACGCCGGCGGCATTGACGAGTGCGCCCGCATCGCCCTTCGTGAAGGCGAGTTCGATCGGCGCGTCCGGCCGGGCGGCCTTGACGCGCAGCGCGTAGTAGTGGTTCGCGAACCCGGCCGCGAGCTCGCCGTCCGCGACGGCGTTCGAAACCAGGAACTCGTCGGGGTACTCCGAAATCCCCTGTTGGGTCATGCTCTGGAGCCACTGCTTCGTTCCCTGTTCGCCGCGGAGCAGCCGCATCGCCGTGATGAACGACTGGAAGGAGCCGTAGGTCGGTGCCCAGCCCATCGATCCTTCTAGGGGGTTGGCGTCGGTGAACTTCTGTACCTTGTTCGGGATCTGGTCCGCCGACAGCGTGTCCGTGTTGAAGGGGACGCTGCGCGCTCGGCCGGCGACGCCGACCCATTGATTGCCGGGACGGAACGACTCGGGCACCGGCTTCACGACCTCGGAGGGAAGCTCCACGGTCGCGTCGTTGTCGGCGACGACACCGAGCGCGCCGACGTCGACCGCCCAGAACACGTCGGCGTTGGCCGAGCCGCTGTTGACCTCCGTGATGAGTGTGTTCGCGAGTTGGGCGGACGAGGCCGTGCGAAGTTCGACGTTGAAATCCGGATACATCCGTCCGAGGAGATCCAGAAACTCGGTGTACAGTCCGCCCTCGCCGCCGCCGAGATAGATACTCAGCGTCCCCGAGAGGTCGGGAAGCTCGGCGATTCGCGTTCCGTCGAGCGGTGGACGACTCTCGACGAGCGGTCCGGAGCCCCTGAACGACTCGACGCCGAGCGGCCCGCTTGCGGTCGCGTTGCCGGTGGTGTTCCCGCCGGTGGCGTTGTCGTTGCCACCAGTTCCGTTTCCGCTGCTGCCGTTTCCAGCACTACTGTTTCCGGAGCCGTTCGCACCGCTCGCGTTCCCGTCGCTCCCATTGCCCCCACTACCGGACGACGAACAGCCGGCGAGCAGTGCCGCTCCGGCCGCCGCGCCCGACGAGCGAAGGAACCATCGACGGCCGACGCCGGACGAGTCGCCGTGTTCGCGTCCTCGGTCGCGCCCGTTCGCCGTGGTATCGTCGCCACCTCGTCGCGTCATTGCCCTATATGATTTAGGACAGCCTAAAAGCTCTGTCGTTCCCGTTTCGGATTATCCCCGTTTCGTGACTTCGATCGTCTCGTGCATACCGAGTCGGGAGTGGACCTCGGTTTCGCCGTCTTCTTTCTCGCCGATCAACTGATTCCGGATCAGTCGTCGGCGGTCGCGGCGGCGCGCGTGGCGACCGAGCCCGGATCGAGTTCTTCGAGACAGTCGAGCCACTCGTGCATGTGTTCGCCGACGTACGACAGGAACTCGCCGTTCTCGAACTCCTCCCAGTCGCCCGCGACGAGCGCGTCGGCCATCGCGGCGTACGCTCCGGCGTAGCTGTCGGCACCCGCGGCGGCGTCGTCGACGATCGCCCAGAGGTGTTCGTTGCATTCGAGCGCGGGGAGCTCCGAGCGGAGATCGTCGAACGTCGAGCGCGGGGCCTTGTGGTGTTCACACAACGGTCCGCCGGTGATGATCTCTGTACCGAGCACGTCACAGGCTCGTTTCAGAAACACGCCGCTCCAGATATCGTCGAACCGGCCGACATTCCAGGGATTGTCGTCCATCGGGAGCTGGTAGAACGTGGGCACGACCTCGCGCCGGAAGGCGAGGTTCATCGAGCACACAGTCAGATACTGGCCCTCGCTTGCGACGAAGTCCTCGCCGAAGTCCTCGCGCGACAGGCGGGTTTCCGACTGCCCGCGCAGATCGCCGTCGGCGAGGATGCGGGCCGCGTCGAGGTCGGGGACATGGGTCCAGAGCCCCTGCGAGGCCACCACGCTATCGACGTGCGTCCGCTCGGTTTCGACGGTTTCGTCCATCGCGGAGTAGGGATACCCGCGAGGATAGAGGCCGTGGTCGTCGGCGTTCCGGTGGAGAACGTTCACCCACTGCTCGTCCGAGCGGACCGACTCGATCTCGCCCTCGTACGCGAGGTTCGCGAGGTGGCCGCCGAAGAAGTCGTCTTCGGGGTCCGGTCGAGTGTCGTCGTCGATGAAGATCCCGTACTCGAACTCGTTGGCCCAGAGATACAGCAGCCCGAAGCTGGTCTCGGCGTGGCTCGCCGCCGGCACCAGATGCGAAAACTCCGCGACACCCTGTTCGGCGTACCACTCCTCGCGGGCGGTGCCGTCGAAGACCTCGCCCGCGAGGTCGAGGTCGTCGAGCATCGACGCCATCGCGTCGGTCTCACAGAAATCCTCGGTCACGAGCACCACGTGGAGGCGATCGGTATCGAACCCGTGCTGTCTTGCGTTCTCGGCGTACGATCGCATGCACTCGTACTCGCGGATCGTCGGCACGATGACACAGATGTCGGCGGTCATTGCGATACGCTCGTTTTTTAGGACGGCCTAAAGAAACTGTCGTTGTGCGATTGGATGGGGTCCGGCTACCGTATCGTCGTTCGGGTTGTGACGAAGTAGATCACGCACGTCGTTGAGCGGCTGTAAAACGGGTTCTTCGATACCAGTCGCGACCGGTAGGCGTCTCTGTGATCCTCGTGTTCTGATTGGCGTGCTTTCCGATCACCGATTACGGCTGGAGCGTCAGTTCGACTCGTCCTCCCCGCTGGCGTCGTTCTCGTCGGGAAGGTCGACGGTCAGGGTGTGCGTTCCCGACTCGAACGTTCGTGTCTCGCTGTCGACGAACGTCTGCTGGGATTCGGTCTCGGGGCTCCAGCCGGGGCCGATCTTCTCGTAGCTCGCGAGCGTGAGTGTCACTGATTCGCCGTCGTCGACCGTGAACGTGGTCGTCGCGGTGCCGTTTTCGACGGTGATGTTCCGGCTCTCGATCCGATCGGCCATCGACGCGTCGGTGATGAACTCACCCTCCGAGCGACGCGTGATCGGTTCGGCGGTGCTGCCGTGGGCGAACCGGAGGAGTTCGTCGTTCTGATAGGTGCCGTTCGGTCCCTGGAGGTTCTCGATCGACTCACCGACCACGAAGTCGATCTGGTAGTACGTCTCTTCCGTCGCTCCACCACTGAGGAAGCCGAGCGCGTCGCGTTCCGCGTCCGTGAGTCGGCCGTCGCTCAGCGCGTCGGCGAGCGCTCGCAACTGATCGTCAGTGAGGTCGCCACTCGCGATGGCGTCGGCGACTGCCTCGCGCTGCGCGTCGGTCAGTCCGTCGCCGGCGAGCGCGTCGGTGATCGCGGTGATCTCCTCGTCGGTGAGGCCGCTCGCATCGAGGGCCGAACCGACACCCTCGATTCGTTCGGTCGAGAGTCCACTCTCGGAGAGTGAGTCGGCGATCGATCGTGCGTCGAGCGTTCGTTCCTCTTCGTCCGTCGTGGTGGTTTCAGTCGGCGTCTGCGTGGTTGTCGTCTGCGTTTCGGTCGGCGTTGTCGTCTGCGTTTCAGTCGGCGTTGTCGTGTCTGTAGTCGTCTCTGTGGCCGTCGTGGTTCCTGGTTCGGACGTGTCCGTTTCCGTCTCAGTCTCGGTCGTCGTTTCGGTTGCGGTGGTCTCAGTCTCGGTGGTCGTTTCGGTTGTGCTGGTCTCGGTTTCGGTGGTCGTTTCGGTTGTGCTGGTCTCNGTGGCCGTTTCCGTCTCGGTTGCCGTCGGCGTGGCGGTCGGGGTTTCCGTTTCGGTCGTCGTCTCTTGACTGCCAACGGCGAGCGACGCACCGTCGGTTCCGGTCACTTCGTACACGTCGCCAGCGCTGTCGCTGATCTCGGCCACGTCGAGCGAGAGGTCGCTCGACCCCGTTGCGGTGCCTTCGACCGTGACCGTCGCGATCACGACGCTGTCGTCATCGGACAACGCGTTGCCGAAGTAGATGGCATCGAAGTCGACGCTGGAGCCATCGTCGGCGATCGCGACGTTCTGGTTCGCCGGCTCGCCGGTGATCGAGAGGTCGGTGATCGTTCCAACGGACGGGTCGTCGAGCGTGACGGCCGCGTCGGTCGTGCCGATCCCGCCATCGGTGTTCTCGACGACGACCTCGTAGGTCGTCGTCTCGCCGGGTTCGATCTGCTGTTCGGCGGGTGAGAGCGAGACGGTGGTGCTGCCGGCCGCGCTGGCGGTGAACGTCACGGCCGAACCGGCCGAGCCGAGCACGAGAACGGCGAGTACGAGGCTGAGGATCGATTTCCGTCGTGTGTCGAGGAAGTTCGTCATTGGGTGTATAGTGAGTGGTGATGTGGGTGTGTGGCGATTTGGTAGAGTCTCTCGATCAGTTGGCGGTCGACCACTCGTTGTAGAGTGCCTGGGCGTCGGCTTGGGTCACGCTGCCGTCGCCGTTGAAGTCGAACGCGTCGACGTTGTTCTGCACCGTCGAGCTGCCGAGGCTGTCGTAGAGCGCCTGGGCGTCGGCCTGAGTTAGTTGGCCGTCGCCGTTGACGTCCTCGTACTGTCCGTCGCCGTCGGTGTCGGTCGGCGGGTTCTCGAAGTCGCCGACAGGACCGGGACCGGTTCCGTTTTCGAGCGTTTCTTCGTCGAACTGGTTGACGTCGCCGTCCTCACGGTCCGTGTCGGTGCCGATGACCGCACCGTTGGCCACGGAGGCCCCGACTGCACCGCTGCCAGCGTTGAACTTGGGTGCGTACTCCACCGACACCACGCTCGCGTTGTCCGTTATCGTGGCGTCCATCGAGTTTCGCACGGTCGCGTTCGAGTAGTAGAACTTGAAACTCCCCGTGCTCCCGATCTCGCTGATCTCCTCGTCGAAGGTGAAACGAAGCTCGTTCTCGCCGGCTCTGGCGACCGAGACGAGGTCGGGGTTCGCGGAGTTGCCGTCGTTGTTGAAGGCGACTGCCTGTTTGGGATTGGCCGTCTCGTCGCCCTCACCCGCGACCCGAACCGTGTTCGGATCCACGAACCCACGAACGACCGTCGCGGGGTCGATCCGCCCGTCGAACGGCACCGTCAGCGACGTCGTGTCGTTCGTGGGCCCGATGATCTCGTTGTTGCCGTCGAAAACTTGATTCTGGAAGTTCCGGCTGTCGTTGGGAACCATCTGGAAGTTGCCTGCCCCGCCCTGAACGTTGACCGGCTCGTCGAAGTCGAACTCCACGAGGGTCTGACAGTTGGTGTCCTCGGGGTTCTGTCGGTAGGTGAAGTTGTCGATGCCGACGAGATCTGGGGCCTGTGTCGGGCCGTCCGCGCTGCCGCCGTCACCCATGTCGGTGGTGCCACCGTTGCCACATCGGCTGAACTCGGGGGCCGACTCGTTGCTCACTTCGACCTCGTCCGGCGAGTTCGTTCGCTCGCTATCCGTCTGGTTCGAGACCGTTCCCTGCGTGACTGACGCACCGACTGCTGCGGAGACGTCGATACCGTCGACCGTCACGTTCACGAGGCGCGGCGTCGCCAGCGAGTCGGTCGCGACGCTGCCGTCGTACTGGCTGGTGTTCTCGGCGTAAACCTGGAACCCGCCGTCGCTGTTGACGCTAACAGGCTCGTCGAACGCGTAGACGAGACTGTTGGTGGTCTCGTTGACGGTGACGTTCACCAGATCCGGGTCAGCGGAGTTGCCGTCGTTGGAAACGTCCGCCGTCTGGAGCGGGTTGCTGGTTTCACCGCCTTCGCCCGCCACTTTCACCGTGCTCGGCTGAACGATACCACGGGCGATATCCTCCTGACTCACCGACGTGGGGAACGCGACGGTGACCGTGTTCGCCTCGTTGTTGCTGGCGATGTTCTGTCCATCAACGACTTCACTGCCATCGATCGGGACGAGCTCGAAGTTCCCGCCCGAACTCATACGCTCTACGGCTTCGTCGAACGTGAAGTCAACGAGAACCGCCGGTTCGTTCCCTATCTCGTTCTGTCTAAAGTTATCAACCAACTGGAGGTCGGGTGCCTGTGACGGGCCGCTCGCCTGGCCGGCAACGCCGCCAGCGAGTACACCCATCCCGACGGCGACCGCGCCGACCACGGCCACAGCGAGAGCGATACTTGTTAGATATTTCAACGTCCGACCAGTACGCATTTTATATCTAACCACCCGTGCCCCACCTATATCTTGTGCTTGCAGCCGCGCTCTGTCCCGGAACGAAATCGCGCCCCTAGTCCGTGTGCAGTCGTCGAGCGCCCGATGTGGCGGGTGAGAACGAATCGTCGACCGAATGGTGGGATCGGTTCGAGATCACGTTGCCCACTCCCGTCAAACGCGAATTCCTCACTCGCGCTCCCACGTGACTTCGACCGCCACCTCGTTCGTCCGGAGGAACGGTGGCGTCCCTGGCGCATCGTAGCCGAGATCGAACGGCTCACCGACAGGTGTGACAGCGGATTCGGCGAGTGTTTCGAGGAGTTCGGATCGCTGGCGTTCCGTTCGCCAGTCGGTTGCCCACCACGAGAACCGCCGTGCTGCGATCGAACGTGGGTCCTCTGTAGCGAGCGAGATGGCCGCATCGGTCGGCCGTGGGGCCGTGTTCGGTGTGTACTTCGCAGGGAGGTAAAACCCCATCCGTACACCGTCGTCCCCGTCCTCGGTACGGACCGGTGACGTCATCGAAACCGATTCACCCTCGTCCGTTCGAGCGGCGTCGGTACGGACGGGTGATGTCATCTCGATCGATTCGCCGTCGGCGTCCCCATCGGTGCGAACGGGAGCCGTCATCGCCACCGCGGAACGCGACTCGTTCGCCCCCTGGAGATACTCGAAGAGCCGTCCGAACGCCTCGCGGTTCGAGGACCCCGTCGTTTCGACCCGAACGAGCTCGGGATACCGTCGGATCTCCGTTCGGTCGTCGAGGGTTCGTTCGACGGTGTACTCGACGCGCTCGGCCGATCGGGACGTGAGGACGCTATACCCACTCCACAGTGCCACCGCACCACCGACGGCGGCTGCACTGGCAATTCCGAGACGTGTTCGGTTCATACGTTGCGTCGAATCGAGGGCGTCCGCACACTTGTACCGAACGCTGCCGACGAGTGTGGTCGACCTCGGTGCGGACTGAGCAAAACGATGGCGTACCACGACTGACTCGCATTCGTTCGCAGTTTCTCCTTCCGCTTCGGTGGATCGTTCGAACATTCCCCGCTGACAGTACACTTAGGTATCCCGGGATGTAGCCTCCCGGTAGAGTTCATGTCACCTGAAAGCCAAACGTGTGTGGTCACCGGTGCGTCGTGGACGAGGAGTCCTCCGATATGACCGGCCAGATCCTCGCAGTCAACAGCGAGATGGAGTGGTAGCGTGGCGACGGAAGAGCCAGCCGATACGACCGATAGCGCCGACGCGGCTACCGGCGGGACGGACGGTTTCGAGACCGAGACACCGATCGAGGAACTCCGACGCCGGCGCGCGGCGGCGGAGGCGGGCGGTGGCGAGGAGCGGGTCGCGGCCCAGCACGCGAAGGGGAAGCTGACCGCGCGCGAGCGGATCGAGTACCTCCTCGACGACGGGACGTTCCGCGAGCGCGGGACGTTCGTCGAACACCGCTCGACGAACTTCGACATGGACGAGCGCGGGGTGCCAGGCGACGGCGTCGTCACTGGGTATGGTGATGTCGACGGCCGCACCGTGTTCGTGTTCGCCCACGATTTCACCGTCCTCGGCGGATCGATCGGCGAGGCGGTCGCCGACAGGATCTGTGCGGTGATGGACGAGGCGATCGAGACGGGCGCGCCGATCGTCGGCCTCAACGATTCGGCGGGCGCGCGGATTCAGGAGGGAATCGACTCGCTCGCTGGCTTCGCACGGATCTTCCAACGGAACGTCCAGGCGAGCGGACGGGTACCACAGATATCGGCGATCATGGGGCCGTGTGCGGGCGGCGCGACCTACTCGCCCGCGCTGACGGATTTCACGGTGATGGTCGAGGACACGTCTCACATGATGATCACCGGGCCGGACGTGATCGAGACCGTCACCGGCGAGGAGATCTCGATGGCGGAACTCGGCGGGGCGAACACCCACGCGACCGAGAGCGGGGTCGCACACCTGACCTGTGCGTCGGAGAAGGACGCGCTCGACGACGTCCGACGACTGCTCGCCTATCTCCCAGCGAACAATGTCGGGGATCCACCACGCGTCGACTCGTGGGACGATCCCGAACGCCGATGCGAGGTCGGCGCGGTCGTCCCCGACGAGCCGCGGAAACCCTACGACGTGACGGATGTCGTTTCGAGGATCGTCGACGCAGACTCCTTTTTCGAGGTTCACGGCGAGTTCGCGCGCTCGCTCGTGACCGGGTTCGCACGCCTCGACGGCCGGCCGGTCGGTGTGGTCGCGAACCAACCGCGGGTCAACGCCGGCACGCTCGACATCGAGACGAGTCAGAAGGGCGCGCGGTTCGTTCGGTGCTGTGATTCGTTCAACGTTCCCGTCCTGACGTTGGTGGACGTGCCCGGGTTCATGCCCGGCACCGACCAGGAGCACAACGGGATCATCCGTCACGGCGCGAAACTGATCTACGCCTACGCCGAGGCGACCGTTCCCCTCCTTACTGTTATCCTCCGGAAGGCCTACGGCGGCGCGTACATCGTGATGAGCTCGAAGTTGCTGGGGGCGGACGTGAACTACGCGTGGCCAGGCGCGGAGACCGCCGTGCTCGGGCCGCGCGGCGCGGTCGACATCCTCTACGGCGACGAGATCGAGGCAGCCGACGATCCCGAAGCGACTCGCGAGGCGCTGATGGACGAGTACCGCGAGAAGTTCGCGAACCCCTACTCGGCGGCCGGACGCGGGTACGTCGACGGCGTGATCGAACCCGGTGAGACCCGCGAGCGCCTCGTGAGTGATCTCGACGTGCTCGCCCGCAATCGCGTCGACAGTTCCCCGAAAAAGCACGGTAACATCCAGCTCTGACCGTGCGTCGAAACACCCATACCGACGCCGGTGGAGTCACAGCGTGAACAATGAACACGAACGTCGCGATCGTCGGGGCGTCGATGACCCAGTTCGGCCAGCGCGACGCGTGGGTGCGTGAGCTGCTCGCCGAGGCGGGCGCGGCGTGTCTCGACGATGCGGGCGTCGGCCCCGAAACCGTCGAACATCTCTACGTCTCGAACATGGCGAGCGGCGAGTTCGAGGGGATGACGGGCGTCCCGAACGCGCTCGCTCACGATCTCGACTGCCTGCCGGCGTACACCCAGCGAGTCGATCAGACCTCTTCGTCGGGTGGGGCCGGGATGTACGCCGCGTGGCAGTCGATCGCCTCGGGCGCGAGCGAGATGACCTTGCTGGTGGGCGGCGAGAAGATGACCCACCGCTCGACGAGCGAGGCCACCGACGTCATCGCGTCGCTCACCCATCCTGTGGAGTACAAACACGGTGTCACGCTCCCGAGCTTTGCGGGCCTCACGGCACGCCTGTACCTCGATCAGTACGACGCACCGCGCGAGAGCCTCGGGAAGGTCGCGGTCAAGAACCACAAAAACGGCGTCGACAACCCCCACGCCCAGTTTCGAAAGGAGGTCGATCTCGACACCGTCCTGGAGAGCCCGATCGTCGCCGATCCCCTCCGACTGTACGATTTCTGTCCCATCACCGACGGGAGCGCGGCGCTCCTGTTCTGTCCGGAGTCCGTGGCGAAGGAGTACACCGACGAGTACGTCGTGATCGCGGGCGTCGGCGGCGCGACCGATACCCACGTGGTCCACGAGCGCAGTGATCCTACCACCATGGGCGGCGTGGTCGAATCCGGTCGCGAAGCCTACGAAATGAGCGGGTACGACCCCGACGACATCGACGTTGCCGAACTCCACGACATGTTCACGATCCTCGAGTTCCTCCAGATGGAGGGGCTCGGCTTCGCCGAGCCTGGCGAAGCGTGGCGCGCGACCGAGGATGGCCGGACCGAGCGCGACGGCGACCTCCCGATCAACACTTCGGGAGGGTTGAAGTCGAAGGGCCATCCCCTCGGCGCGAGCGGCGTCGCACAGGGCTACGAGATCTACAAACAGCTGCTCGGCGAGGCCGGCCCGCGTCAGGTCGACGCCGATGTCGGACTCGCGTGCAACGTCGGCGGGTTCGGCAACTGCGTCATCACCACGATCATGGAGGCGAGCGCATGAGCCACGAAAACGACGGCGCGCCCGACCGCGACGCCGACGCGGGCGAGACGCCCCCGATGGAAGCGACTCGGTACGCCGACGGTTCGATCACGTACCCCGGCCACACGATCGGGCCCGGCGGGGCGGAGCCGGTCGAAACCGTGGATCTGAGCGAGCATACCGCGACGGTGGTGACGTGGACGACGAGCACCGCGCCGCCGCCCGGCGTGGACGCACCCAACCATCTTGCGATCGTCGCATTCGACATCGATGGCGAGACGGTCCGAGCGCTCGGCCAGGTCACGACCGACGAGATCGCAATCGGCGACGACGTCACGCCGGTGTACGCTGCGGAACTCCGCAACCCCGAAGCCGGAATCCGCGAGCCCGAGAGTCAGGACTGGGACGGGTATCGGTTCGAACCGGTCTAATTTGCGGGGCCGGCTGTCAGAGCGAGTGTTCGAGCCAGGACGACCGCCCGTCGCTACGAGTCTTCCTCGTCGTCGTCGCCGTCGACCTCGTCGCGGATCGAGTCGAGTTCGGAATCGACATCGATAGTGACGCTCTCGCCGGCAGGGTCGTCGGTCGCGCCCGACTCCGCGTCCTCAGGCTCGCCGTCAGCGGAGCCGCGCGGCCGCGTCGTGTCCGCTCGGGAGCCGTCCTCGTTTCCGGCCTCGTCGAGGCGATCGTCGATCTCGCGCCGAAGTTCGCGGGCGTCGTCGAGCAGGGTTCTGGCCTCGGGGTTTTCGGGACGGCCGTCGAGCGCGTCCTGAAGGTCCACGAGCACGTCGTCGAGCCGATCGAGACCGTCGCGGCCGAGCCGTTCCGTCCGCGATCGCATTTCGCGCCCGCGCTCTCTGGCTTCCTCTCCGGTGCGAGCCAGCCGGATGACGCCCTGGAGTGCTTCGAGCAGCCGGATGTTGGCTTCGAGCACCGCGATCGCGGTGGGGATGGTGTACTCGTCGGTGAACCGGACGAGCTCGCCGGCTGTCGGCGGCCGCGGCAGCCCGAGCGGCCCCCGTGGCGGACCGCGCTCGCCCTCCAGCTCGTCGCGGAGATCGTCCAGCGTGGTCGAGAGATCGCCGGCCAACCGCCCGAGATCCTGGTCAGTCCCTCGGTCGCGGTCGCGCCGTCGATCGTCGCTGGATCGCCGATCGCCGTCCGGTCGGTCACTCATACCGATTCGTTGGCGGCGCGCGGTGAAAAGCACGGGTGCTCGCGGTCGGTCGCTGCTCGTTCGTGGATGGAGCTAGGGCGACCAAAACCCTTTTAGAATTAGGCCCGCCTAAGCATTCGTATGGCAGTCCCCGCCCACGAACAGGACGCCGACGCCGATTCCACTTCCGACGGCCGTGCCGAACCCGACTCCTCCGCACCGGAAACGGCCGTTTCGATGCACTCGACACGACCCGAACGCACCGTGTTCGTCGAAAAAGACAACACCGACGGCTGGATCGCGACCGATCTGACCGTCGAGTTGTGGCAGTAAACACGCGAGTCGATTCGGCTCGTTTCGACTATCGTCGTCGGAATCACTCTTCTTCTGCGATCTATCGGCCCTTCTTGCGGCCTATCGTCGATGCTTTCGTGACCGCACTGATGCCGGTACATCTGAGAACCGTCCAGCACCGCAGCTGCCCACGAGCCTCCCCAGTCGACTCACTCCGCTCGCGTCGCTCACTCCGTTCATCCACCGTCAGAGCTTCGCTCTGACGGGCCTGCGTTCGCTTCGCTCACGCAGACCTCGCACGCCGATCCGTGCTTGGTGTTCGCGTTAGAGGCGCTCCCGCTGGTCGCGCCTCGTTGCTCACACACACGAGCGCGCGCCGACGCACGTCACCAAAGAAAAATCGGGTCGTCGATATCGCCGTGTCTCAGTGGGTCGCCTCGTCGAGCACGAGGGTGTCGTCTTCGAGGTAGTGTTCGAGATGGTGGGCGTACTCCTCGTAGTCGGCGATCGCACCGCGGACCACTTCCTCGGAGGTGTAGTCGCCGAGGTTGTTCGTGAGTTCGATGTGGTCACGCATCCGCTCGATGATGTCGGCGAACATCTCCATGTCGCTGCGGAGCGACGTCCGGACGTCGTAGACGTCCTCGCCCTCGAACTCGACGTAGCTGTGTTCGGCGTGGGCTTCGGGCCCGGCGATCGGGACGCCTCCGAGCGCCTGGGCGCGCTCGGCGATCACATCGGAGTGGTGCTCGACGGCCTCGTAGGCCTCTTCGAGGAACCGATGGACTTCGAGGAACTCTGCGCCTTCGACGTTCCAGTGGTGTTTCTTGAGCTGGTGGTACAGCACGTACGACGACGCGAGGTCGGCGTTCAGCGCGTCGACGATCTGCTCGGCCCGGTCGCCTTCGATCCGGAGTGCCGGCGATTCCTCGACGGTCCCGAACTCCTGCTGGAGTTGCGAATCGGATTTCTGTGCGCTCATTACACTCCCAGCTACACCCTCCTCCCACTTAGGTATTGCTATCGAGAAAAATACTTTCGGTTAGCCAAAACAGAGTTTGTCTTTGCCGCAGTCGATTTTGTTATGCCACGGCAGGCGATCGTCGATGGCCGAGTGGATCATCGACGAACACCACCGCGGCGTTCGTTCCGGGTGGTGGGGGTGGCAACCTTTATCACGATCTGGCCCGTTCGTTCAATCGTACAGCGAGTACCAAACAGGCCCCCTATACCACGACAATGAGCACGTCCCCGCACGAGACCCCCTCCGAGTCGTCCAGTGACGCGCCCGCTCCGATAGAGCGCATCGCCGCCTTCGAGCGCGACGACGGCGCGATCGTCATCTACGACGAGCGCGAGCCAACGGCGTGGATCCAGTCGAGCGGCGCTGTCGACGTCGACGAAGCGCGCTGACCCCGCAGTCTTTTCTCACGAGCGGTGTGAGCGATCGGTATGCATCCCCGAGCACGTGCGTTCGCCGACCGCGCCGCCGCAGAACACGACCTCGACGTCGACGTTCACGAGTTCCCGGAAGGAACCAAGACGGCGGCCGACGCCGCCGACGCGATCGGGTGTGACGTCGCCCAGATCGCGAGTTCGCTCGCCTTTCATGCGCCCGACCTCGTCGTCGTGGTCACGAGCGGAGCCAACCGGGTGAGCGAGGCGCGCCTCGCCCGGATTCGAGACGTTGCCGAGAGCGAGGTCGAAATGGCCGACGCCGACGACGTACGCGAGACGCTCGGCTGGTCGATCGGCGGCGTCCCACCCTTTTGCCACGAGTCGGACGTGCCGGTGTATCTCGATGAGACCCTCACCGGGTTCGAGACGGTCTGGGCCGCCGCCGGCACCCCCGAAGCGGTGTTCCCAGTCGCACCGGACCGGCTCGAAGCGCTCGCGAGCGCGCGATCGGTCGACGTGGCCGAATGAGGCACAATCCCGATACCCTTCCGCGCCGAACCCGTGGTGTGAGCGACCAGCGCTATCTCCCCGACGACGAGTACACCCGCGAGTTCGAAGCTCGCGTGACGAGCATCGACGAAGCGGACCACACCGTGGTTCTCGACGGCACGTACTTCTACAAGGAGGGTGGCGGCCAGCCCGCCGATCACGGGAGTCTCTCGTGGGATGACGGCTCGGCGCGCGTGGTCGACGTCCGCCAGGATCACGGCGAAATCCGCCACACCCTGGAGGGTGATCTGCCCGAATCCGGAACCACGGCTCACGGCGAACTCGACTGGGAGCGCCGCTACGCCCACATGCGCTACCACACCGCCCAACACGTCGTCTCGAAGGTCGTCCTCGACGAGTTCGACGCGAGTACGGCGGGCAATCAGATTCACGCCGATCGCGCCCGGATCGACTTCGAGCCCGCACAGTTCGACGCAGAGGACCTCCGGACGATCGAGCGACTCTCGAACGACCTGATCGAGCGCGATCTCCCGGTCGAAAAATCCCGTCGCTCGCGCGACGCTCTCGAAGCCGAAACTCCCGATGGCCGGACCAATCTCGATCTCATCCCCGAGCACGTCGACCCGCTCCGGGCGGTCGCGATCGGTGATGTCGATGTCTGTCCGTGCGGCGGCACCCACGTCGACAGCCTCGGCGAGCTCGGCCGAATCGAGATCGTTGAACGAACCTCGAAGGGAGCGGATGTCGACCGGATCGAGTTCGTTCTCCACGATCCCGACTGACACCGCCGGCGTCGACTGCCGCGGACGACGCTCCCTCGCCATCGGGCCACAACGTTCGCCGGAAACGGCTCGCCGTGACCCTCTCTTCGACCGTCGGCCACACAAAGCTTATTACAATACCTCGAAAAACGTTCAGATGGAGCCCGACTGGCTCCGCATCGACGGGGACGACTCCGCTGCCTGGCATCATACCCTCCCCCTCCCCTTTCGTCCCCGTTTTTCCGCCACACAGCGCCGCTGACCGTCGGCTACGCCCGAATTTCGGACGAGCGGAGCTGCAACGCGACTCCCCACACCCAGATCGCGAACAGCACTGCGCCGATCGCTTCGGGGATCGCGAGCCCCGATCCAGGACGGACACCGGTGCTCCACGCGGCCCACGAGCCGATGTGGACGAGCGCGAGCCCGAGGGCGGCGAGACCCCACGTCCGCGCGCCCGCTCGAAGCGCCCCGATCCCGTCGACCAGCATCGTCAGGGTCGCCCCGAGATAGAAACTGAGCGCGACCGGGAAGTGAAGCGGGTGTCCCGACCGGAAAACCCCAACAAGCGCCATCGAGACGGCCGTGAGACCGAACACCGCTCCCAGAGTCGATCGACCATCGGCTGCGAGCACCCACGCGAGCGGGAGCGCGAGCACGCCGCCGGCGACGAGACCGCCGTTGAACGCGAGCGCGCTCGCGGGCGTCACGCCGAGGTCCGAGAGTGCACTTCCTGCCCACGAGAACGTCGGTGAGAGGGCGGTTCCGAGAAAGATCGATCCGAGCGCGACGACCGGAGCGAGCGCACCCGAGACCACGACGAGACGCCGATCGAGCGAACCGTTCACGCGCAGATCTCCCGACGCGGCGGACGAAACAGTTGTGGTACGCCGTCGTCGTTCTCGCGGTCCGTCCGCTCAGTCCATCTCGCGATCGAGCACTGCCCGACGTTCGGCGACCGTCTCGGCCGACATCGAGAGTTCGGTGTCGCCGACGCTCGCTTCGAGTCGGCCGGTGTCGGTCGTCGACCCGAGTTCGTGGACCGGCGCGACGCCCGTGAACGCCTCGCGGACCGCCTCCGGGTCCCGGGTCTCGATCACTGCCCGGCCTGGCTGTTCGTGAAAGAGGTGCTCGGCCGGACTTGCTGGGCCCTCGATCTCGACAGCCGCACCCACAGCCGGCGTGACCATCTCCGCGAGCGTCACCGCCAACCCCCCGTGGCTCGCGTCGTGGACCGCGGTCGTCGCCTCGTGAGTCGCCACCGTCGCGAGCGCTTCGACGAGCGCGGCCGGATTCGCCGGCAGCGAGGCGAATCGGTCGGAGCCCTCCGGAGCGAGATACGCCGATCCGCCGAGTCCTGCCTGTTCGCCGTCGAGAACGCGATCGCCGACCACGAGGAGCGCCCCCTTGCCAGCGAGCGCGGTCGACGGCCCGGCGTCGGCGTGCGTCGGTCCCTCGTTGGCGTTCGTCGGTCCTTCGTCGGTGCTTGCGTCCTGGCCGTCGTCGTCCCATGCTCGCGTGCCGACCATCGCGAGCGTCGGTGTCGGCGGGATCGGGCCCGCCACCGAGTCGTTGTAGAGCGAGACGTTGCCGCCCACGACCGGCACCGAGAGGTCGCTGCACATCTCGGCGAGGCCGTCGACGATCGCCGAAAAGCCGCCGTAGACGTCGGGGTTCTCGGGGTTGCCGCCGTTGAGACAGTCGACGGCGGCGAGCGGCTTTGCCCCTGTGGCGGCGAGATTCGTGGCGTTTTCGAGCGCGATCGCGCACGCACCCTCGTAGGGGGCGGCGCTCGTCCAGCGCGGCTCCGCGCCCGCCGAGATCGCGAGGCCGACGCCGGCCTCGTGGAGGTCCATCACCGCCGCGTCGTCGCCCGGTCGGACGGCGGTCCGAAGCCCGACTTCGTGATCGTACTGGCGGTAGACCCACTCCTTACTCGCGGTGTTCGGATCGCTCAGAACCCGCTCGAACGCCGAATCGACCGGGCTGCCGGGGAGATCGCGCTCGGGTTGCGTGGGTGGTTCGGCGGGAAGGTCGTTCATCGGTGCGCCGTCGGCGAGGTAGGTCGCGGGGACGTCGACGACGGTCTCACTGTCGAACGAACAGGTGTAGTTCCCCCCGGAAATCTCACCGATGACCGAACATCCCAGATCGAACCGCTCGGCGATCTCCTGCACTCGATCGGTGTCCTCCGGTCGGACCTCGTAACACATCCGTTCCTGAGACTCGGCGAGCAGGATTTCGGTCGCGTTCATCCCCGGCTCGCGCCGGTGGACTGCTTCCAGATCGATCTCGGCCCCGAAACCCCCCTTGGCGATCAGTTCGGAGGATGCTCCGCCGAGTCCGGCGGCTCCAAGATCCCGCGCCGCCTGCACGAGGTCCTCGTCGATCAGCGCCTCGTTCGCCTCGATCAGGAGTTTTTCAGTATAGGGATCGCCGACCTGAACCGCCGGTCGATCCTCGGTTTCGGCGTCCTCCGCGAGGTCCTCACTCGCGAAACTCGCCCCGCCCAGTCCGTCGCGCCCCGTGGCGTTCCCGACGAGCACTAGCTTGTTCCCCGCGCGCTGTGCCTCGGCGGTAACGAGCCGATCCGCAGAGAGGAGGCCTGCACACGCCACGTTCACGAGGGGGTTGCCCTCGTAGTCGGGATGAAACGCGACGCTGCCGCCGACGGTCGGCACGCCGATCGCGTTGCCGTAGTCCGCGATCCCCTCCACGACGCCGTCGAACAGATAGCGGGAGTGTTCGGCGTCGAACGCACCGAAGTAGAGCGAGTCGGTCAGCGCGATCGGGTACGCCCCCATCGAGAGCGTGTCGCGGACGATCCCGCCGACGCCCGTCGCCGCGCCGTCGTACGGATCGACGTACGAGGGATGGTTGTGGCTCTCGATCCCGAGCGTGACGTAGAGGTTGTCGATGTCGTCGTTCCCATCCGCACCGTCGGTTCCATCGGGCGTCGGCACGGCCACCACGGCGGCGTCGTCGCCTGGGCCGATCACCACGTCCTCACTATCGCTGTCGAACGCCGACAGTAGTGGGCGCGAGGAGCGGTACGCACAGTGTTCACTCCAGAGATTCTCGAACAGTGCGGCCTCCGCCGGCGTCGGCTCGCGGCCGAGCTCCGCGACGATCCGCTCGCGGTCGGCCTCGGGAAGGGGCATATCCGTGCATTCGCGACATCGAGTAAAGCGCTTGTGATGGCCCGAGAGCACGGGACCGTCGCAGTGGGCTGAGTTACTGTCGGGCAAGACCGGTCGAACGACAGCACGAGTTCGGCGACGATGGCTGACTCGTCTACGACGATCATGACTCACATGAGAGGCCGCAGGCCACGCCCTCCCCAACCGATTCCTTCGCTCGCTCACTCCGTTCGCTCGGCTCAGTCATCCACCGTCAGAGCGACGCTCTGACGAGCCTGCACTCGCTGCTCACGGCTCGCTTCGTCTGCTCGCGGGCGAAGCCCGCTCGCATGGTCCGAGGGACCGAAGGTCCCTCGCTACTCGCCGTTCGCATTCGAGGTCGTCCGAGAGAGCGAAGCTCTCTCGTGATGACGAAAGACGCGAAGCGTCTTTCGAACCACGCTCACTCCGTTCGCGCCTCGCACCGCTCGCGCAGACCTCGCACGAGTCGCGCGTCTTCGGCGTGCTCACGGGTCGGCCCTCCCCGTTCGCGTCCGCGGCCCTCCCTTCGGTCGCGCCGCGCTCCGCTCCCGCGCTCACGGGTCGCTGCGCTCCTCGTTCGCGCATTCGGCGGCGCTCGCTCCGTTCGCGCCGCCCGCGCGCCACCGCCCCTAAAAGTGACGGCATTGCGAACACAAGTGTACCCATGCAGTCCGGCTGGTGACGGGGGAACGTTGGGAACCGGGACGCTTTTGCTCTACCGACCGATGATCTCACCCGTGCTGTCGGCCGAGCTCCACTGTCACTCAGAACTCTCCTTCGACGGCCGTGATCCGGTCGACCTTCTGCTCTCCCAGGCCGAGGCCGTCGGTCTCGATGTGCTCGCCGTCACCGACCACGACGAGATCGACGCCAGCCTCGCGGCCGCCGAGCGGGCGTCGGACTACGGTCTCATCGGGATTCCCGGCTCCGAGGTGAGTAGCGCCGCCGGCCACGTGCTCGCGCTCGGAATTGACGAACGGGTTCCCGCGGGGCTGCCGTTCGAGGAGACCCTCGCGCGCATCCGCGAGCAGGACGGGATCGCGGTCGTTCCCCATCCGTTCCAGCGCTCGCGCAGCGGCGTCGCCCCCCACATCACCCGCGACACGCTCGCGAGCGCCGACGCGATCGAGACGTACAACTCCCGGCTGCTCACCGGGCGCTCGAACCGCCGGGCCGAGCGCTTTGCGGAGACGAACGATCTCCCGATGACGGCGGGCAGCGACGCCCACATCGCGGAGCTCGTCGGTCAAGCCGTCACGGAGATCGACGCCGACGAGCGGTCGGTCGAAGGTGTGCTCGACGCGATCCGTGCGGGCCGCACCAGAGTGGTCGGCAAGCGGACCCCGTGGCGGATCAGTTTCCGCCAGGCGAGCGGCGGCGTCAAACGCCGGATCAAGAACCGACTCGCGAGCGTCTTCGGGTAGGGGTTCGGTGTGGTGTCGCTCGGACGATCCGCGACGACCAATCGTCGACACGGTTGTGGACCGGGCGACGATCGGTCGAAAACGGGCGTTCGTTTCTCAGGGCTTTTGTAGCTCAACCCCGAACATCGGGGCGAGATGACTGCTGGCTCCGGCGAGTCGACGGACGCGGAGCGTCGACAGTGGTGTCACGATGCGCTCGACGGGACCTCGCGCACGTTCGCCATCACCGTCGACGTGCTCGACGAGCCGATGGCCACCCAGATCTGCGTCAGCTATCTCCTCTGTCGCGTCGCCGACACCGTCGAGGACGCCGGCCACATTC
This sequence comes from Halococcus salifodinae DSM 8989, assembly GCF_000336935.1. NCBI lineage: Archaea > Methanobacteriati > Methanobacteriota > Halobacteria > Halobacteriales > Halococcaceae > Halococcus > Halococcus salifodinae. Next base: position 39,748 of record NZ_AOME01000073.1, read on the forward strand.
CCTCCGATGTCCAGGTCGATCTGTTAGAGACGTACGACCGCGCGCTCGATCCCGACGACACGACCGGGATCGAGGCGTTCGCCGAAGCAGTCGAGCCGTGGCTCCCCGCCGATCCCGACGCCGACTGGACCGTGGTCGCTCGTGCCCCGCGCGTCGTCCGGGCATTCGAGGACCTCGATCCGAGCGCGCGCGAGGCAGCCCGCGATCCCATCCGCGAACTCGTCTCCGGGATGGCGATGTTCGTCGAACGCTACGCCGATACCGAGGGCATTCGAATCGAAACCGTCGACGAACTGGAGGAGTACTGCTGGTACGTCGCGGGTACGATCGGGACGCTGATCACGAACCTCCTCGCACGGGACGCCTCCCCGGAGCGGACGCGCCAACTCCGTGAGAACGACCGCTCGTTCGCCCTCCTGCTCCAGCTCGTGAATGTCGCGAAGGACGTCACCGACGACTACCGCGAGGAGAACAACGTCTATCTCCCCGCGACGTGGCTCCGCGAGCACGGCGTCGAGCCCGACGGGGTCTGTGACCCCGAGAACACCTCCGCGGTCGCGAGCGTGATCCGGCGGGTCGCCGACCACGCGTCGGGCTACGTCGACGGCGCGCGAACCTACCTCGAAGCGACGCCCGAGACCCGCGGCAACACGCTCGCGGCGTGGACCGTCCCTTACCTGCTCGCGGTCGGCACCCTCCGCGAACTCGACGAGCGTGCCGAGGACGTCGTCCGTGATGGGGGTGTGAAGATCTCGCGAGCGGAGGTACTCGCGATCGTCGATCGCTTCTCGGACGGCGTCGACCGTGCCGCGATCGAACGGCTCCGAACACAGATCGCCGCCGCGCCCTTCCACCAGCACGCAAAACGCCAGCAGTCGAACTGATCGTTCATCGAACTGAGCGCTCACGATCGATTTTCTGCCCCCGCCCCCGGTCGCGACAGCAGCCCCACTCGATCCCATCAGATGTCGTTCCCGACGGTAGCGATGGCTTCACAACCGATCTGCACCGTGTCGGCGTCGAGGTCACTCGTGTGGAGATCGTCGGACGCGTACCACGCCCACGCGTCCGATCCGGGCTCGTCGTCGCCCGCGGGTTCGATCTCGCGACGATCCACACGGGCGAAGTAGACGAGATCGATATGCTGGTGGCTCACTCGACCATCGGGATGCACGTCGACGTCGTAGAGCATCCGGTACCGCGGCTGTGGGAGCGCCCGTCCGGCAGGCGCGTCGATGTCCGGCACGCTGGCGACGAGATCGGCGTCGAGCCCCGTCTCCTCGTGGACCTCACGGAGTCCCGCCTCGTACGGTAGTTCGTCACGGTCGACGTGGCCGCCCGGTGGGATCGTGATACCGAGTCGAGGATGTTCGTGGAGCGCCGTCGCTCCGTCGTTGACGACGTACACCGTCGCCGTGAGATGGCGGGTCGTTTCCATGATCGACGAACACGACGGTCCGGTTTCGGCTTTGCGACACGCGAACGAGCGGCTGAGGAGAACGCGATCTACGGAGCCTGAACCTGCTCTTCGGCTTCGAGGAGTTCGTGATATCGGTTGCGGATGGTGACTTCGGAGATGTCGGCGACTTCCGAAACAGCGCCCTGGGTGACTTTCTCGTTGGTGAGGAGCGCAGCGGCGTAGACCGCAGCAGCCGCCAGCCCGACGGGGCTCTTCCCNAAACAGCGCCCTGGGTGACTTTCTCGTTGGTGAGGAGCGCAGCGGCGTAGACCGCAGCAGCCGCCAGCCCGACGGGGCTCTTCCCGCTGTGGACGCCCTCTTCTTTGGCAGTGTCGAGGAGCTGTCGGGCGCGGCGCTCGGACTCCTCGGAGAGGTCGAGATCGGAGGCGAAGCGGGGGACGTAGCTCGCGGGGTCGGCGGGCCGGATCTCCAGGCCGAGCTCGCGTGCCACGTACCGGTACGTCCGGGCGACCTCGCTCTTTTCGACCCGAGAGACGGTAGCGATTTCGTCAAGCGAGCGAGGGGTACCGGCCTGCCGTGCCGCCGCATACAGCGCACTGGTCGAGACACCCTCGATGGAGCGCCCAGGCAGAAGGTCCTCGTCGAGCGCGCGGCGGTAGATGACGCTCGCGGTCTCGCGCACGCTGTCGGGAAGC
>NZ_AOME01000074.1 GCF_000336935.1 Halococcus salifodinae DSM 8989
GAGTCGAAGGCGCGCCACTCGGGGCCGCGATCGATCTCGTCGGCCTCGACGACGAGTCCGCAGTCAGTACAGACGGTCTCGCCGTGTTCGGTGTCGCTGACTAGTCGGCCGCTACACTCCGGACACACCAGCTCGTCCTCGGGGGCCTCCTCTTCGTGTTCTCGTTCCTGATCTACCTCACTTTCGCGTTCGGTTTCGGCGTCGCTCTCCTCCTCGGCCTCTCGTGTGCGTTCGCGCGTATCGGCCATGATGCTGGATGCTCGAATGGTGTGATCGACGACACTACAGAACGTTCGAAGTGTTTTTCAGTTTGGGGTCGAGCAATATAACTCCTTCGCTGGTTCTCAGGGCGGTGTTCAGATACGGCTGAACAGTGAGGCGCGGTGTGATTTCAGTGATCCATGCGGAAATCCACCCGCCTCAACGGTTGTTTGGACNGCGGTGTTCAGATACGGCTGAACAGTGAGGCGCGGTGTGATTTCAGTGATCCATGCGGAAATCCACCCGCCTCAACGGTTGTTTGGACGAGATCGAGTGAGGTTTTGTGAAGCGAGAAGCAACGCCACGACTGTTGATGAAGCTCGGAATCCAGTTGCATCTCGCCGGTCTTTCGCTTTTAAATACTGTCTCGATTCTCGATGTGTTCGGCGTTAGTCGCGCTCGATCCACGATCAATAACTGGGTTCACAAGGCGGAGTTACAGCCAGAGTNGAGACCGTGATCCGACTCGACGACGAGCGCTACTGGCTGTACGCTGCGGTCGATCCCGAGTCGAACGAACTGCTGCACACGAAGCTTGATCCCACCAGAAACACCGCTCTCGCTCTGGCTTCTCCGCCGAACTCCGTGAGAAGCACCACGTCGATGACGCCACGTTTCTCATCGACGGCGCAACACCGCTACACGAAGCCTGCCGCCGCCGACAGCCTCGATTTCCGCTCCGAACGACACGGAAATCGTAACAGCGCCGGACGTGTCTTCCGCGAGGGAAAACGACGTACCGCCTCGTTCTCGAACTGTTTCAGTCATGCCGGCGCAGCAACTGCCGACGAGTGGTTGCGATCGTTCGCCGTCGCATCGAATCTGCGTATCTGAACACTACCCTGGGAAAACGACAGTTTCGACGATCCATCGACCCTCGATTCAGTGCCATCACGGAACGCCGTACGTCCAGCGAGTCCGAACGCTCATGACGACCGCCGGCCTCCTTGATGTATGGCCGAGCGTGGCGATCCGCGCCTGCCGGGCGTCGCTGACGACGACCCCGACCGCGTGATCTGTCACGTCGACATGGACTGTTTTTACGCCGCGTGCGAGCGCCTCCGCAAGCCGGAGCTGCGTGGTGAGCCCGTGGTCGTCGGGATGGGCTACGAACCCGGCGAGTCCCACGGTGCGGTTGCGACTGCGAGCTACGAGGCCCGTGCCCACGGGATCGAGAGCGCACAGGGGATCACGACGGCGCTCGACCGCCTTCCGCGCGTCGAAGACGTCGACGATCCCGACGACACCGACGCGGTGGGTCACTACTGTGCGGTCGACATGGAGTTTTACGAAACCATAAGTGACGAGGTACGATCCGTCCTCGACGACTGCGCCGACACCGTCCGGGCGGTGAGCATCGACGAAGCGTATCTCGACGTCACCGACCGCACAGGATGGGAGCGCGTCAACGACCGGACGCTCGCCGAGGGGTACGCCCGCCACGTGAAAGAGCGCATCCACGAGTCCGTGGGTGTGGTCGCGAGCGTCGGCGTCGCGCCCACGATGAGCGCCGCGAAGGTCGCGAGCGACCACGACAAACCCGACGGGCTCGTGGTCGTCGAACCCGGCGAAGTCCGCGAGTTCTTCGCGCCGCTCGATGTCGAGGCCGTTCACGGGGTGGGGCCCGTCACGGCCCGCGAACTCCGCGAGATCGAGATCGAGACTGCGGGCGATCTCGCGGCGGCCGATCCCGACGTACTCGCCCCCTTCGGCGAGCGCGGTCGGGAGATTTGGGAATTCGCCCGAGGCGACGACCACAGGCCGGTGACGCCCGTCGGTCGGCCGAAGAGTCTCTCGCGTGAGTCGGCGTTCACCGAGGCGACCGCCGACACCGACGCGAAACGCGACCGAGTGACGACGCTCGCGGCGGCGGTCGCCGACCGTGCCGACCGCGAGGACGCGCTCTACCAGACGATCGGTATCAAGGTCGTGACGCCGCCGTTCGACGTCAACACCCGCGCACGCTCGCTGCCCGGTCCCGTGGCCGACGCCGATCTCGTCGACGATGTCGCGCTCTCCTTGCTCTCCGAGTTCCACGAGGCCGACGTCAGAAAGCTCGGCGTCCGGGTCTCGAACCTCGCGTTCGCTGCGGGCGAACAGTCCGACCTCGACGGCTGGGAGACGGTCGAGCCCGTTGACGAACAGGCCGACGGCCGATCGGACGGCGGAACCGATCCGACCGACGAGACCGGATCAATAGGCGCGGCCGAACTGACGGAGTGGACGAACGAAGATTCGAACACCGACGAGGAACGCTCCGGCGCTGGGTCGAGCCAGGGACAGCGAACCCTCGGTGAGTTCGACGCAGACGGGTAGGTACAAGGGTTTCACGAGCCAATCGGAGCTATGGAGCTCCGCGCTCGCGATCACGTCCCCGCGCTGACCGGTGTGCTCTCCGCGATCTCGCTCGCGCTCGTGTTCGGAGCCGTTCTCGGGGCCCTCCCCGTCGAATCGCTCCCGCGCGTCCCCGCCGGAATCGTCGACGCGATCCCGCACGTGAACGCCGCCATCAGCCTCGTCGCCATCGGCACCATCACGACCGCGTGGCGCGCCATCCGTCGCGGCAACGTCGACCGCCACCGCGCGCTCATGCTGGCGTCGCTCGTTTTGTTCGTCGCCTTTCTCACCCTCTATCTCTACAGGGTCGCACTCGTGGGCACTGCGCCCTTCCCTGGCCCCGAGACGATCTACCAGTTCGTCTATCTCCCGGTCCTCGCGATCCACATCACGCTCGCGATCGTCTGTGTGCCGCTGCTGTACTACGTCCTCTTGCTCGCGCTCACGCGACCGATCGAGGAGCTCCCGCAGACGAGCCACCGCCGCATCGGGCGCGTCGCCGCGAGCCTCTGGCTGGTTTCGTTCGCTCTCGGCGTGGTGGTGTACGCGATGCTCTACGTGATCTACTGACGGTCGTTCCGGTTGGAAAGTATTTTGTTCGAGCTTACACGACCGGGTGCATGGCCGATCCGCCCCATTCTGGACCTCGATCGACGAAGCCTCCCGGCCGACCGAACGGGATGGCATCGTGACGACACTGCCTTCGGTCCGCAATGCACGTCTCGTCGCACGGATCGAGATACGGCGGTCGTGGCGCAAACTCCAGGCGAACCCCGGTCGACTCGCGCTGCTCGGGCTCGCGATGATGTTCCCCGCGTTGCTCGTCGTCGCCGCGCCGTTCGGGGCGTACTTCCTCGGACGTGCACTCCACGAGGGCGGACTCTCGTTCCCGCTCAGTCCGATCCGCGGAGTCACGACGTTTTTCCTCCTGCTCAGCGCCGTTGGCAACGCCTATCGCGTGCTCCAGCAGACCGGCGATCTCGACGAACGCGAGGGAATCTTGACCACGATCCCCGCACGCGACGCCGCTGCCGGGGTGCTCCTCACGGAGTTCGCGCGACTGCTCGTCATCGGCATCGTGCCGGTCGCCGGCGTCGCGATCGGGTTCGCACTCGGCGCGCGCTCCCCGCTCAGCGCGGTAGTGCTTCCCGGAGCGGTGCTGGGACTCGCTGCCCTCGGAGTCACCGCCGGATTCGCGCTCGGGATGGCGCTGAAGCTCGGGTTCGCCCGCTCGCAGTTCCTCGCGAGCCACAAGACCGCCATCGGCGCGGTCGCTTTTCTCGTGTACATGGCGGTCGTCTTCTTCCCACAGTTCGCGAGCATCACGGGCAGTTCGTTCGATCTCTACGCACTGCTCGGCGGGCTGCCGACAGGCTGGCTCGCGGATCTCGCGCTGCTCGGCGCGCCCGGCGCGAGCGTGAGCCCACTGCGGGCCGGATTCGCCGCAGGCACGCTACTCGTCGGCGTCCCGGCGTTCACCGGTCTCTCGATCCGGCTCGCGGGCCGGTACTGGTACGCCGACGCCATCCAGCCCGACGACGATGGCAACGCTGTGGAGGCGAGCGGGATCGACGATACACCAGTATCGATTTTCGAAGGTATCGTTGCACGGCCCACGCTCGCGGTCGCGAGGAAGACGTGGCTGCGTGCGCAGCGCGCGCCGATCACCCTCAGCTACGTGCTCTACCCGGCGTTCGTGTTCGTTGTCCCGCTTCAGAACGCCGTCCGCACGGGCGCGGTCCCGCCGACACTCCCCGCGCTCGTCGCGATCTACGGTGCGTGGATGACCGGTGCGGCGTTCGCACTCAATCCGATCGGCGACGAGAGTGCGACGCTTCCCGTCACGCTCACTGCGTCGGCATCCGGCACGCGGCTGGTCCGGGGAAAGATCCTCCCTGGAGTCGCGATCGGCGCGCCCGCAACGACGATCACGACGGTCGTCGTGGGTGCTTTCAGTCCGCTCGATGCCGTCTCGATCGCCGCTCTCGCCGTCGCCGCAGTGACGTGCTGTGTGGGTGGTTCGGGGCTCGCGGTCGGCATCGGGGCCGCCTTTCCTCGATTCGGGAGTGTAACCATCACGGGGAATCGTGAGGCGGTCGTCCCGAGCCTCACGGCGTTCGCAGTGTTCTCACTCGGCTTGTTCGTGTTCGCGCTGCCCGCTCTCGCCGTTGGTGTCCCATCGATCGCACCGGGAATCGCCACAGCCATCGACGTCTCGCCCACGACGGTAACGACGGTCGGTGTTCTGCTCACCGCGCTGTCGATCGGCGTCGTGGGCTGGCTCGCCTCCCGGTACGCCGGACGGACGATCGACGGGTACACGCTGTAGTGTTCCGGTCGCGTACCGTCGATCGATGTTTCCATGGTCGTTGGGCTCCCGTCGCGAACCGTACCACCTTTTGACCACGACTGCGGACACCGACCGTGCAGAACGTCACCGACCGCACGAGCAACCCCTTCGGGATGCGCCCGCCGTGCGAGCAGTTCGTCCCCGGCTACGGCGACGCCAACGCCGATTTCCACGTCATCGGCGATCATCCCGGCGTTCACGGTGGCGTCGAAACTGGCGTTCCCTTCACGAACGCCGCCGGCCGTCGCCTCCAACGCGTTCTCCATGCAGCCGGACTACTCGACGAACCAGACTCCGACGCCCCAACGACCGACGAGACCTTCTTCTCGTATCTCCACACCTGCGTCGCCGACGAACCCACGCCGGCGTCGTACGCCGACTGTGAGCGCTTCTTCGACGCCGAACTCCGCGCGATCAGCGCCCACGTCCTCCTCCCGGTCGGCGAGCGCGCGACCAGATACGTTCTCGAACACTACACCGCTCGCCCGGTGGCTGGCGATCTCGATATGGACGCACTCCACGCGACCGAACTCCGCGGCGGCGGCTGGCTCGTCCTCCCGGTCACCGAACTCGCGGACTGGACCGAGGACGACGCCGATCGGCTGACCCGCGCGCTCGAAACCCTCCTCGCGACCGACTACCGGCGCGAGACCGATCTCGGCCGGTTCATCCCCGGCGGTGACTCCTACCGCGTCCGGTGACGATTCCGACACCACTCACTGGCAAGCTGCTGCCGAAGACCCCACCGGCGGAACACTGACGACCGAGACGTAGCCTAGCAGCCACACTGATCGGCCAATCGGTGACAGCCGCAACGGTCGCTCACGACCCAAAACAGAACTGTGGCCCGAGAAGGGAACCGGGAACGTGGTGTCCGTTATTCCTCGGCCGACTCGTCGACGTCCAGCTCGAGTTCGTCGATGTACGAGTCGATCTCGTCGTCGTCGAGCTGGGCGAGGCGTTCGGTCTCGACGTCGACGGTGGCGACGCCGATCTCGGCGGCGTCAGGCTCGTCGTCGGTCGCGGTCGCGAGGGTTTCGAGCGCGAGCCCGACCCCGGCGTCCAGGTCCATCTCCTCGCGGTAGTTCTCTTCGAGGTGATCGAGCATCTCCGCGCGGCCTGACCCGACCGCGAGCGCCTGCCATTCGCTCGCCGTCCCCGACGGATCGGTCTCGTAGAGACGGGGTTCGCCGTCCTCGACGCCACCGATGATGAGTGCGACGCCGAACGGGCGCGCACCGCCGACCTGGGTGTACTGCTGGATGTGGTCGGTGATGTCCTTGGTGAGCGTCTCGACGCCGACCGGCTCGCCGTACCGGAGCTGGTTGACCTGGGCCTGCTGGCGGGCGAAGTCGATGAGCTGGCGGGCGTCGGCGACGTGGCCCGCGCTGGCGATACCGATGTGATCGTCGGCCTTGTGGATCTTCTCGACGCTGGAGCGCTCTTCGAGCGGCGACCGGAAGCGCTTGTCGACCGCGAGCACGACACCGTCCGGCGTCCGGACGCCGATGCTCGCCGTGCCGCGCTTGACCGCCTCGCGAGCGTACTCGACTTGATAAAGCCGCCCGTCCGGTGACCAGATCGAGACCCCGCGGTCGTAGGCCTGTTGTTGGGATTGTCCCTGCATAGTTCAGATATCGAGCGACGTCGCTCCCACGAACCCGGGTTCCCCGTGAACGTCGAATCGCCCGTTCCGCACGACAGCGGGCCGCTGTGAGTCCGCGAACACGACGTTTCTCTCGGCCGCTCCTCGGGACGCGCGACCTATATACCTTTCTTCACAGGCACGAACCGTCCCGCTCACTCCGAGCACCCGAACGCCGACCGGCGACCCCGAGATCTCGTCGACGCACGCGATCGCAGCGCGCGCCCGCTCGACCTCCCCGTGTCGCACACGGACGATCGCGGTCCCGTCTCCGTCGGCGAACGAGAAGTCGAGAACCCGGAGATCGACGTCCGCGGCTCCCGGATCGCCAAGCAGGTTCTGGGCGGCGTACCAACACGCGCGCTGGAACGCGTGTTTCCCGGGATCGGCGTCGGGCCACGCCTCGATCGCGATCGCGAGATACCGCCGGCGCGGCCGGAGGTGTTTCGGGAGGTGTTTCATTCCTCCGCGTCCGCCCCGTCCAGCCCGAACGCCCCTGACGCGCCGTCCGCAGCCGTCGCGTCGACACCGTCGCCGACTGCGGCACGTTCGGCGACCAGCACGCCGACCTGATCGTGGACGCGCTCGACCGCGGTGAGCGAAAAGCCCGCGTCGGTCAGCGCGTCCGCGAGCGTCCCGACGGTCGCGGGATCGTCGACCTCGGGGCTGTAAAACGGTGCGTCGGGATCGGCCTCGCCGAAGAGCATCACGTCGCCGAGGACGAATTTGTGGGGAGCCAGCCCCGCGATCGTCTCGATCGCCTCGCGCTTTTCGTCGTCGCTCAGGTGATGCATCGCGAAGTTCGAGACCACGATATCCACGGGATCGTCGACGGCGGGCTCTCGGAAGCTTCCCTCCGCAAGCGCGAGGTTGTCGATCCCGACCTCCTCGGCCTTCGCTTGGGCTTCGTCCATCATCCCTGCGGAGATATCTCGGCCGACGACGCGCTCGGCGTCGGGCGCGAGTGCGAGCGCGATCGCCCCCGTCCCTGTCCCGAGATCGAGCACGGTGTCGTCGGGCTCGGGGCTGGCGTGTTCCACGACGAGAGAGGCACACGCCCGGTACTCGTCGCTGTCCTGACTTTCGTCGTAGGCCGTAGCGTGATCGTCGAACCGTGCCGCGTGCTCCTCAATCGTCTTCTTCATACCGACCACGTTCGACCCCTGGCTCAATGAACGACTCGCTTAGGCGCTCACGATTCCGCGCGGCGAGTCGACTCCATTCGGCGAGCCCCCGCTCGATGTCCTCGCGATCGAACCCGATCGTCTCGCCGATCGCGAGGAGTTCGCGCGGTGCGCGGAGCTGAAGGTGGTTCTCTGGGCTCGCGCTCACCACGTACGGCGCGTCGTACTGGAAGGCGATCTCGCGGAGCTTCCGGAGGTCGGCAAGTGCCTGGACTCGCCGACCGCCGCTCAGCCGGAGCACTCGCCCGAAATCGAACTCGAAACGCACGCCGTTCCGTGCGGCCGCACGCGCGAGGACGTGGTTCACGTCGCCGTCGGCCATCGGACCGGCGAGCACGTCGACGCGGGGTTCCTCGCACGCGAAGCGGTTCAGCGCGCGTGATCCCTCGACCAGCACCAGGGTGCGCTCGTCGCGACAATCCTTGACGCGCGCGCTCGCCGCGGAAGCGTCGTCGGCCTCGATCCCGATCGCGTCAACGACATCGACGTCGTACTCCGCAGCGATCTCTTCGCCGTCCGGCCCGTCGCGATTGGATTCGTCGAGCAGTCCCGCTTCGGCTGCGTTTCGGACCACGATCCCGTCGAACTCGTACTCCGCCGCGGTCTGGGCGAGCCGTGCAGCGGTGCTCTCGCCGTCGGGAGACGCCCGGACTGCCTCGTAGTAGTTGACCATCTACGACCGCGCTTCGAGCGCGTCGGCGGCGTTCTCGACCGCCGCTTCCTTCTTCGCGGGGTAGGCTTCGATCTTCCCCCGGAGTTCGAGTCCCTCGCCCCGCTCGACCCGGCCCTTGTAGGCCGCCTGCTTGTCGAGGCGCATGAACAGCGCGCAGTTGTCGTTCACCCGGTCGCCGAGCTCGTCGCGGATCCGATCGAGGTCGAGGTCCGCGAGGCGGTCGAGAACGTGACGGACGTCGTCGGCGTTCTCGGCGCGCGCCGAGAGCACCACGATCCGGTCGCCGTGATGGCCCTCGCTCACGGCTCGGTTGATCTCGAACTCATCCGGCAGGAGGGTCCGAAGCGCGCGCTCGACACGAGCCTCGTCCTCGGTGGCGTAGCAGAACGAACGAAGATCGACGTAGTGGAAGGGAACCTCAGTCATATAGTCAGTACGGTGGTGCGGGTAAAAGGAACTGCGTTCAGTCCTCGGCGGGTTCGAGCGAGTCCTCGGGGACGCCCGATTCCTGGCCGTCCTCGAAGTTCACGGTGTAGGTCGGGTCGCCGAACATCGTCTCCATCACCTGCGTGACGGTGCCGGTTTCGCCGTCGTACTCGCTGTGCTCGTCGTGAAAGAGTACCTGATCGTCTTCCTCGAAGCTCATGGCTCCGCTACCGCTCGGTCGGATAAAAACAGCGTGGATTCGCCCGGTCGGACTCTCGCCGGCTGAACGTTTATGTCAGGGGCCGACGAACCCACCTCCATGATTTTGCATGTTCGATCACTGGTGTCGTCGAACCGTCGCAGTCCATGGAGCCCACCGCTCCGTCCCGACGCCGAACGATGACCCTCGACGAGCTCTGGTTTCTCGCCGACGAGGCCGACCAGCGCGCGGCGCGGGCCCACCACGACCTCCTCGACGGCCGCGAGCCGACAATGGAGACCACCCACCACCGTCGGGTGTCGCGACAGCGGTTTCGCACTCTCGCCGAGCGCATCCGCGAGACCGGCGCGCCGTACGGCGTACACACCATCGTCTATCAGCCATCGGGCGAACTCCTGCTGTGTCGCCACGAGGGCGTCGGACTGTGGGTCCTCCCTGGCGGCGAGATCGACGGCAACGAGGGGTTCCGGGCGGCCGCCGAGCGCGAACTCGCCGAGGAGGCCGGAATCGAGGCGCACTACGATGGCCTCGCCATCGCCGCGCGGATCGAGGTTCGGTGTGACGACCACGCCACGTGGGGCGTGATGCCAGTGTTCGCCGCCGTGGCCGAGACCACCGCCACCTGTCTCTTATACACATCTCTGANCAGAGATGTGTATAAGAGACAGCTCTTACGCTGACTCGGAACGCTTCTCCATCGGCCGTTCGCCGAGAATCTCGACCTCGTCACCGACCGCGAGTTCTGCTCCCCAGTCCGACTGGGGAACCTGCGTGTTGAGCATCAGCCGAAAGAAGTGATCGAATCGGTCGGAATCCGTCCACTCGGGCAACGTCTCCTCGCGCTTCTCGACGAAGACCCGCTGGAACTCGTCGTGACTCTCGCCGGTGTGTGGATCGCGTGTCGGCACGACACATCGTTGACACGGGTTGATCCCCTCGAACACGACGTCACCGATCTCGAACGCGACGAGGTGGTCGTGATCCGCGAACAGACGGTCCTCCCAGAACGGCGGAACGCCGTCGATTTCGAGGTTCGCCCGCAGTCGGAGCCGCAGCTCCTCGACATCGATCTCGGGGAACCACGAGGCGACCGCACGGAGCGTCCCAGTGCTGATGAGCGTCGGTCCCGAGAGGTCGGTATCGTCGGGGAACCCGCCGGCTGTCTCCCGCTTTAGCCGGGCTGGCGGATCGAAATGGGTGCTCAGCCAGTTCTCGGCCGATTCACGATCGGCTTCGAGATCGAACCGCTCGGCACTATCGTCGCCCTCCCGACGGAGCGCGACCTCGGTGAATCCGGGGTCGAACGATGAACGGATCCGATGGACCTTCGCAGTGCGCTTCCCGTTGATGTAGCGGCCGTCGTCGTCGATCATGGCGTACTCGCGGTCGTGTTCGAGCCCGCCGTTTTCGACGATCCGTGCCGTGTCGCACGCGACGGGATCGAGCGATTTGATCGGAAAGACGGCGATGCGTGCCAATCGGACCATTCGTGTTCCGCGACGATTGCACTGTGACTGACTACCGCGTTTCGATTCGTCGTGATGCGGCCAACGCAGTCGTCTCGTCTTCCGCCTCGTTGGTGGGGCGGTTCGGTCACAGCGACGGCAGCGATCGCAATCAAGCGTACTCGTCTCACCCGGAATCGTCGCAAACGGATTCCTGATTGCACGGATACACTATCGGTAGAAAGTCGTTGGTGAAACAGAAGACAGATGCCGAAATCATTCGAGAAACGAGCGAATGGACGAGCTTCGACGCCGCGACGCCCTCACGGTGTTTGGGTCGCTGTCGGCGTCGTTGGCAGCGATGTTCGGGGTAACGATGGCGGACTCGGCCCGAGAGGATGCAGACGAGCCATCATCGTCCGGTGAATCGCCCACAGACTCCAACAGTTCGTCGTCCCAAACGAACAGCAGCGCCGAGCAGCTCGCGTACGCGCACGACGTTCGAGCACGTGCTCGTGCGGCCGGCAGGCCACTGTCTACCGTCACCGATCTCGGGGAGTGGACGGCCACTAACGGGAAGATCACGCCGACGGACTGGCGAGACGACGGGACGGAAACCGCTGTGCGACTCGATTCGCCGGCGAGCGCGACGCGAACGGGAATCTCGACGACGTTCGATAGGGAAATCGACCTGACTACTGCGGCGCTGTCGCTGGGTATCGAACTCGAACGGGCCGCCACGGAGACCCTCCGGATCCGGCTGTTCGCGCCAGATGAACGCAACCAGTTCACCATGCAGCGCTACTGCAAACGGCGGCAGGGGGCCATCCGCCTCGACGTTGCTCCGGGAGAGACGATCGGTGCGCCCGATCCGACCGCCGTCCGCGGTCTGTCGGTCGAATCGTACACCGGCGGTGGGAAATCGCTCGGTCTCACGACAGGCGCGCTTCGGGTCAGGGACTCGCCACAACGCCGCCATGGCGCGGTTATTCTGACCTTCGACGACGGCGATCGCACCCAGCTGGAAGCCGCGAAACCACTGATGGACGAGTACGGTTTCGCCGGCACTGTCGGCGTGATCCCGTGGCTGGTGGGCGAGGACAACCGGATCGGCCGGCAGGAGCTCCACGAGATGGCGGCCGACGGCTGGGAGATGGCCTCCCATCCCCAGCGTGAGGGATCGCCGCTCCCGTCGCTATCGAAGTCCGACCAGCGCGCCCTCGTCGAGCGATCGAAGCGCTGGCTCCTCGACGAAGGGTTCGAGCAGCGCGGTGAGAGCCTGATCTGGCCGTTCGGCGCGTTCGACGAGCAAACGCTCGACCTCGTCGGCGAGTACCACCGGCTCGCTTTCGCCGGTGGCTCCTCGACGGCCCCGTGGGCGATCACCGAGCCGGGATGGGTGCCACGAGTGAACGGCGACGATTCGAACGCCGTCAAACGGGCCATCGACATGGCCGAGCAGTTCGGGAGCGTTGCAACCCTGATGTACCACACGATCGGAGAGACACGCCTCTCGATCGATGGGTTTCGCGAACAGCTCCGATACATCGATCGGGCCGACGTCGACGTGATCGTCCCGTCCGCACTCGCGAACGCACAGCCGTACTGACCGCTGACCGATCGCTGTCCCGCCGGCCGGCCGCCGTGACGGCAGTCGGCGATTCGTCGCCCATCGAGTTCTCACTCCCTCTCGCGCCCCGGTGTTCGGCCGTCGGAGCACTCAGCCGTGCTCGTGGTCCGCTCAGGCCGTCTCGTCGGGATCGATCTCGACGTGCCGTCCGCCACGAGCGAGGTCGACACCGATGAATCCGAGCACGAGCGCGAAGCCGACCATCCACACGGTGGAAAACGTCGCTCCCTCGTCACGGAGGAAACCGAACGTGGCGTTCAGGACGAGTGCAACCGCCAGCAGGAAGTAGGCGGCCCCACAGAGACGGTGCCAGCCGACCAGCGCCGTGAGTGGGGTGTCGAAACCAGCGAGCACGAACAACACGCCAGCCACGAGAAAACAGCCCAGCGGGAACGCAATGCCGACCGATTTCGGCACGCCAACGACGGCGAGAAATCCGCCCACAACGGCGAAATCCACGAGACCGAGCCACCGCGACACTCGACGATAGTTCATGGACGCATGCTCGCCGCCGACGAAATAGTGCTGTCGGCATCACGATCCGTTTTCCGTGGACCGATGCTTGACTACCCGTGGGATTTTCCCTCTCGCGTCTCGGCATTCAGCCGCCGGATCGCGGCCTGGGCGTTGCTCGCGTCGTAGCCGAAGAGGACGTCGGTCGCGTAGGCGTCGGCGACCTCGGCGGCGTGGACCAGATTCTCGATCTCGATGTCGACGGCGTAGAGTTCGATCGCGAGCGGTGCGTCGAGCGCGTCACGAAACCCGCTCGCGATCGATTCGAGCCAGTAGGTCGTGCCGTAGGCCGTGTCGTAGAGCGGGACGACGAACTCGTCGACGTGTTCGGAAAGCCCATCCAGATCGAGTCCCGATCGCTCGTGGAGATGCCCGGGGTAGGGATCGGGGTGGAGCGTGAGCGAGAGTTTGCCGGGAATCCGGTCGGCGGCCTCGCCCACGAACTCGGTGACGACCGACGCGCGCCACGCGAAGCGGTCGTCGTACTCGCTCGTTGCGAATCGCTCGACGCAGCGATCGCAGAAACAGTACTCGGGTCGGGGGAAGCCGACGTCGTCGAGGCGGACGTCGCCGCTCGTGTCGGCCGCGTCCGCGATGGTTTCGAGCAGGCCCTCGCGGTAGTCGGGATGGGTGGGGCAGACGTACCCCCAGTCGAAGTACTGGCGTTCGCGGGTGGCGAGGTCGCCGTCCTCGGTCACGGGGGCGAGCTCGGGGCTCGCGTCGGCGGCCGCGGTGTCGGCGTGACACGCGATCATGCTCGTCGCGCCGGCGATCGGTTCCCTGGCCTGGCCGCTCACTGACTTGACCTCGTAGCATCGCCGATCGAACGTCGGCCAGTCGAGCTCCTCGGCGTTGCGCGTCACGACCCCGAACATACCCGTGCTGGGAGCCGCCACGGGGTAAGCGGTTCGTTCGGACGCTACTTCGAGCCGGTGGCAGCGAGCACGACACCGAACAGGAGCCCGACGACCAGTAACCCCCCACCGCCGAGGGCGTAGAGCTCGGTGGTCGTGAACTGGAACCGGTCGCCGTAACGGACGATTCCCGCCGTGAGCAGTAGTGTGAGTCCTGATCCAACGAGCGTCGTCACGAAATCGAACCCGAATCGAGCGCCAGGATCGGCCATACTTCCTCCGCTCCCCGCCACGAGTTCGTTCTTCGGGTGGCTGTTGCAAGCCATCGATCCGCCCGCCGAACCGTTGTCGCCACTACGGCACGGAACACTGGAAGGCCGCCATCGCCGTGTCGGCCTACCGACGCGCGACAGCGACCGCGAGAACGATTGCGAACAACGCGACCACGGCGGTGAGTTTTCGAGACATCACCCGATACGACAGAACAGACGAACATAATCGTTGTGGCATCACGCCGCGAGTCGAACCGCGGTTCGATGTGGATCGGTCCGGTGTCGCCGCTCAGACGTCGATGTGCTCGGTGAGGTTTTCGCGGAGGATGGTCTCGCAGTACGCACACCGCACGCCGTCGTCGAGCACTTCGAACCGCGAGGTCACGGGCTCGCCGTCGGTGGTGATGCAGTCGTGGTTCGGACACGAGAGCACGCCCTCGACGACGGCGGGGCGTTCGACACGGTGTTTCTCGGCGACACCGTACTCCCGGATGATGTTGATCGAGGCCGCGGGCGCGATCAGCGAGATCACGTCGACCTCGTCCTGGCTGAGTTCGCGGCCCTCGATCTTCACGACGTCCTTGTGGCCCAGCCGATCGGACGGGACGTTCATCCCGACGCTCACGACCTCGTCGGTCGAACTGCCGATCCCGAGGATGGCGAGCACGTCGGGGGCGTGCCCGCCCGCGATGTGATCGATCACCGTGCCGTTTTCGATCTTGCTGATCCGGAGCTCGTGGTCGTCGCGCTCGCTCATCGAGACCCTCCGTTCGCGCTGTCGTCCTCGGTAGCGTCTACGGCCTCCCCATCGTCGGTATCGTCGAGCAGCAGATCGAGCAGCGCCATCCGGACGGGAACGCCGTTGTGGGCCTGCTCGAAGTAGTGGGCGTGATCGGTCGGGTCGACATCGGGCGCGATCTCGTCGACCCGCGGCAGCGGGTGCATCACGATGCACTCGTCGCGGGCGCGGTCGAGGGTTTCGGCGTCGATGCGGTACTCGCCCGCCACCGCACGGTACTCGTTCTCGTCGGGGAAGCGTTCGCGCTGGATTCGGGTGACGTAGAGCACGTCGAGCTCGGAGAGGACGTCATCGAGATCCTCGTGCTCACGGACCTGCGCGCCGGCCTCGTGGAGGTCGTACCGCACGGAACGGGGAAGCCGCAGACTTTCCGGACTCACGAAGTGCTGACTGGCATCGAACTTGGTGAGCGCGTACGCGAGCGAATGTACAGTCCTGCCGTACTTCAGATCGCCCATGATCCCGACCGTGAGATCGGTGAGCCCGCCCGCGTTCTCGCGCATGGTGTAGAGATCGAGCAGCGTCTGCGTGGGATGCTGGCCCGCGCCGTCGCCGGCGTTGAGCAGCGGCACGTCGACGAAATCGCTCGCCATCGTCGCCGCGCCCTCGCTGGGATGGCGGAGCACCAGCGCGTCGGCGTACCCTTCGATGACTCGTACTGTGTCGGCGAGACTCTCACCTTTGGTCGCGCTGGAGGAATCGACCGGCCCCATGTCGAGCGCGTCGCCGCCGAGGCGCTTGATCGCGGCCTCGAAGCTCATCCGCGTGCGCGTGCTCGGCTCGAAAAAGCACAGCCCGAGCAGCCGCCCCGCGTGGCGGTCCCGGTCCGGGGGATCGCGCTCGATGGCGGCCGCACGATCGAGCACCGTCTCGATGTCGGCGCGCGAGAGGTTCTTCGCGGTGATGACGTGATCACGATCGAGCATCGGTTGTGAGGAGACACCTCCGTTGTGCGGCTAGGTGGGCCATTCTCGTGTCGAGTCGAACGGCCGATCGTCTTGTAGTTGTGGATACGGCGATCGCGGCGCTCGAACCGGGTGTGCGGAGCGATCGATCGTGCGAACCGTCGCCGTCGGGCGGTGATCGGACGTTTCACAAGCCTTATGCGCGTCTCGGGGGTGGATAGCGCCAATGAGTCAACGCCGGGAGCAACTCGCCGAGCGACTCCCCGCGCTCGACGCCGTCGAGTCGTGGTATCACGTTCCTCTTCTGGTCGTTCTCGTCGGGTTCATGTTCTGGATCCGGGTGCGCAACTGGCGGCGATTCGTCGTCGACGGCGAAGTCCTCTTCAGCGGCAACGACGCCTGGTATCACCTCCGACAGGTGGAGTACACGGTCGTGAACTGGCCGTCGACGCTGCCGTTCGAGCCGTGGACCAGCTTCCCCACGGGGACGGCGATCGGCCAGTTCGGCACGCTGTACGATCAGATCGTCGCCACCGCGGCGCTCGTGATCGGGCTCGGCAGCCCTTCGGAGCAGACCACCGCCCTCACGCTGCTGTTCGCGCCCGCAGTGTTCGGGACGCTCGTCGCGATCCCGGCGTACTTCCTCGCCAAACGCTTCGGCGGCCGGTTCGGCGGCGTAGTCGGGGTAGCGATCCTCGCGCTCTCGCCGAGCACGCTCCTCGCACGCTCGGTCGCGGGCTTTTCGGACCACCACGCAGCGGAGGCGTTCTTCCAGGTGCTCGCGGTCGCCGTGATCGTGATCGCACTCACGGTCGCCGAGCGCGAGAAACCCGTCTACGAGCAGTTCGTCGAGCGCGACGTGTCCAGCCTGCGCCGACCGATCGGCTGGGCCGTCCTCGCCGGGATCGCCATCTCGGTCTACATCTGGGTGTGGCCACCCGGCCTCCTGCTCGTCGGGATCTTCGGCGTCTTCCTCCTCGTCGCGCTACCGGCCGCGTATCTGCGTGGCGAGAGTCCGGAACACGTCGCCATCGTGAGTGCGGTCGCGCTGTCGGTCGTCGGCGTGCTCACGCTCGTCACCTTCCAGTCGACCGAGATCAGCGTGACCAGCTTCTCGCTGCTCCATCCCGCGCTCGCGTTCCTGGGGGCGATCGGCTGCGTGTTCATGGCGTGGCTCGCCCGGACGGTCGAAGCACGCGACTTACCGGGACTCGCTTACCCGGGGACGATCCTCGGGCTGTTCGTCGCTGGTGCGGTCGTGATGGCGGTCGCCACACCCTCGCTGTTCGAGTACTTCCTCAACCAGCTCGAACGCATCGTGGGGCTCGGGTCGAGCGCGACATCGCTGACCGTCGGCGAGGCCCAGCCGCCCTTCCAGGCCGGCGTGCCGTTCGGAGAAGCGGTCAACCAGGCGCTCGGCTTCTTCCGGAACTCCTACGGGCTCGCCTTCTTCACCGGGATCGCCGGTGCGGTGGTGTTGATGGTGCGACTCGCGCTCGGCCGGAGCAAACAGCCGGCTGCTGCGGTGTTCGTCCTCGTCTGGACCGCACTGATGATCGCGGCGACGCTGACCCAGACCCGGTTCGACTACTACCTCATCGTCCCGATCTGCGTGCTCAACGCCGTCCTCGTCGGGGAGCTGATCCGATTTCTCGCTTCCAGTGATGCAGCAACGGGCCTCCGGAACCTCGAGGCCTATCAGGTGCTCACGGTGCTCGCGGTCGTTTTGCTCATCACCGCACCGCTCGTCGTGGGCAGCGGCGCCGCGCTGACGAGTGCCGGCGGCCATGCGGACGAGCGTTCGTACCCCGGCTCCACCGTCCGTGGCTGGAGCGGAAGCCTCGACTGGATGGCGAACAACACGCCTGCGGAGGGGACTTACGGCGGGCACAACAACTCGATGGACTACTACGGGGAGTACGAGCGTACCGACGACTTCGACTACCCCGACGGAGCCTACGGCGTGCTATCGTGGTGGGACTACGGCCACTGGATCACGACGCTCGGCGAGCGCATCCCGACGGCGAACCCCTTCCAGCAGAACGCCCGTCAGGCCGCGAACTTCCTGCTCGCCGACGACGTCTCGCGAGCCAACGAGATCACACGGACGGAGGATGGCGAGGGCGTGCGTTACGTGATGATCGACTGGCGGATGGCCGATCCCGCCGGCGGGGCGTTGTTCACCGCGCCGTTCACGTGGTACAACGACGGCCCGCTGTCGATCTACGACGACGTGACGCCGATCGTGACCCAGCAACCGGGGAGCCAACAGCCCTCGCTCGCGTTTTACGCCTACGAGCAGCGCCACTACGAGACGATGCGGACCCGGCTGTACTCGTTCCACGGCAGCGCGGTCGAACCCGAGCCGGTCGTGGTCGACTACGAGAGTCCGATCCCGCAGGGCGACTCCACAGCACAGGCATCCGTCCCGTCGGGCAACGAGTCGGCGATCAAGCGCTTCGACAACATGTCGGCCGCACGGGCGTTCGTCGAGGAGGACGGCTCGGCCCAGATCGGTGGTGTCGGAGCCTATCCCCAGGAACGCGTGGCAGCACTCGAACACTACCGACTGGCCGACGCGAGCCAGCAGCCCTCGAGACAGCTCGCCCAGAGCCTGTTCCAGCGACTCCAGGCGACGGGCCTGAACGCGAGCGAGCTGGTCCCCACGTCGCCGAGCTGGGTCAAGACGTTCGAGCGGGTGCCCGGCGCGACGGTCGAGGGCACCGGCCCGGCGAATACAACTGTCGAAGCCACCGTCGAGATGGGTATGCCCGGCTCCGAAAGCACGTTCAACTACACCCAGCAGGCCACGACCGACGACCAAGGTGCGTTCACGATGACGCTGCCGTACTCCACCACCGGCTACGACCAGTGGGGGACCGAGCAAGGCGCGACGAACGTCTCGGTCCAGGCGAACGGGCCGTACACGTTCCAGACGCCGGTCGAGGGTGGCGGTGACAACGCGACCCGGTGGAACGCGACCACCGACGTCTCCGAGGGAGCGGTGATCGGCCGCACCAACGAGAGCGTCACGGTCGATCTCCAGCAGGAATCGGTGTCGCTGCCGACGAACACCTCGGCCGGAAATGCGACGGCCGGGAACGCGACGAACGGCACGTCGAGCGGCAACGCGAGTGCCGCGACGAACGCCTCAACCACCGAGAACGGCTCCACCGGCACGAACACGACGAACGCGAGCGCGATGGCGGCTCCCGGCGAGCGTGTCGCCGGCGCGGCTCGGACAGCACCGAGCCAAGCACGGGTAGCACGATGAGCGGGCGAGAGTCGATGCGTGAGTGGTTCATCGTCTACCTCAAGGGGATGTTCATGGGGGCTGCGGACGCAGTGCCCGGCGTCTCGGGCGGGACGATCGCGCTCATCACGGGGATCTACGAGCGGCTGATCGCCGCGATCACGGCGCTCGATCCGGGCGTGCTCCGGTACCTGCCGCGGGTCCACCGCCGGACGGAGCGCGCCGAGCTCCGGGCCGCGCTGGTGGCAATGGACGTTCCCTTCTTACTCGCGCTCGGGGCAGGGATCGCCACGGCGCTGGTCACCGTCGCACAGGTTATGACCTACGCCTTCGAGACCTACCCGGGGCTCGTGGCGGCGCTGTTTTTCGGCCTGATCGCGGCCTCGGCGATCGTGCTTTACGACCACGTCTCGCTCGACACGCCACGACGAGTCGCGGTCGCAGTCTTCGGGTTCGTGCTCGCGTTCGCGCTCTCGGGGCCGGAAGTCAGCAACTCGATGCCGAACTCGCCGCTGTTCGTACTCGTCGCCGGCTCGATCGCGATCGCCGGCATGATCCTGCCCGGGATCTCGGGGGCCTTTTTCCTCTACGTTCTCGGCCAGTACGAGTTCTTGACGGGCACCCTCACGGAGTTCACCGACGGACTCGTCGGCCTCGCGTCGGGCGGCAGCCTCGAAGTGCTGATCGAACCAGGCATCGTGATCCTCGCGTTCGGCGCTGGTGCGCTCGTCGGTCTCTTCTCGATCGCCTACGCCATCCGGTGGGCGCTCGCAAACTACCGAGAGGCGACGTTGACGTTCCTCGTGAGCCTGATGGTCGGCGCGCTTCGCCTACCCGCGACTGAAGTGATCAACAACACGCCCGTCGCGACACCGACCGCGATCGGATCGGTGCTCGCCGTCGCCGCGGTCGGTGGCGCGCTCGTGCTTCTCGTCGATCGCTACACCGCCGACATCGACTTCTCCTGAGGCGCGCTCGACCATCCGTTTCAGTCGCCCGGTTCGTTGCTCTACACCCCGTACCGAACGGTGAGAACGGCGAGTCATGACTGGTGGAGACTAGGCCGACCGTCCGGGGAACGTGACGGGAAAGGTTGATAGTTAGTAGGCGAGTACCAACAGGTATGAGCTCCGCCGACCCGCAGGGGATCCAGGCGTTTCCCGAGGCGCTCACCGAGCCCGACGCGTGGCTCGAACCGTTCGAGTGGTACCAGGAGATGCGCGAGGGGTCGCCGGTGCGGTACGATCCGGCACGCGGGTCGTGGGACGTCTTCCGCCACGCAGACGTCAAGCGTGTCATCAGCGACGACGAGACGTTCTCGGTGGACCCGCGCAACGCGAGTGATTTCGTCGAAGCCGGCGGCGAGGGCGAGGGACTCATCCTCGATACGATGCTGTTTCAGGACCCGCCGCGCCACGACGAGCTCCGCGCGATCGTCGAGGAGGCGTTCAGTCCGCGCGTCGTGGCCGAACTCGAACCGCGCCTCCGCGAACTCATGGGTGACCTGCTCGACGACGCCCTCGCCACGAACGACGGCACGATGGATCTCGTCGACGAACTCGCCTATCCGTTCCCGGTCATCGTGATCGCCGAGGTCCTCGGCGTGCCGAGCGAGGACCGCGCGCAGTTCAGGGAATGGTCGGAGTCGCTCGTCGCGGCCGCGGACGGCGAGGCGGGTGCAGAAGTCGCCGAACGACAGCAGGCGAGCCAGCGCGAGATGGCGATGTATTTCCTCGAACTCATCGAGGACCGTCGCGAGAACCCGCGCGACGACCTCCTCTCGACGATCGCCACGGCGGAGTTGTCCGACGGCAGCACACTCCCCCAGCAGGAGGCGCTCGGGATGTGTATGCTGTTGCTCATCGCCGGCAACATCACGACCACGAACCTCATCACGAACGCCGTGCGGTGTTTCGGGAACCACGATCTGTTCGCCGAGCTGGCGGGCGAGGAGAACGCCATCGGGACTGCTGTCGAAGAGGTGCTGCGGTATCGCGCACCCGTGCAGGCGATGACGCGCGTCGCGCGGTCCGACGTCACGCTCGGCGGCGAAACGATCGAGGAAGGCGACCGACTCGTGGCGTGGCTCGGCTCGGCGAACCGCGACAGCCGCCAGTTCGCAACCGCCGACGAGTTCGTGGTCGATCGCGCGCCCACCGGGCATCTCGGCTTCGGCCACGGCACGCACTACTGTCTCGGCGCGCCGCTGGCCCGACTCGAAGCCCGCGTCGCGCTGTCGGAACTGCTTTCGCGAGTCGACGGACTGGCGCTCGCCGACACCGACCTCTCGCCGACGCGAAGCTCGTTCATCTACGGTGTGGAGTCGCTGCCGATCCGCTACGACGCGGCCTGACGGCGCGTCAACTGCGCCCGTCGATGGAGTTGCGTGGATGGTCGGTCCGCTGAATCGCGGCGCCACGACGGTCAATCGCCGATCGATGGCACACGAGACCGGCAGCAGAGTCGGGAGCGCGGACGGGAGGCTATATAGTGTGCCGGCAGCCGCAGGCAGAACTGAAAGACGGTTGGTAAGTGTTTGTCGGGACAGGGGGAGAAGAATGAGTACACTATCCGAAGACGTACGGCTACCGTGTGGGTGGGTGTGCAAACACGCCGAGGAGGACGAACTCGTGTTCGCGTACGACACCTTCGAGGTGGAAGCAACGAAGGCCGACAGATCGGACCCGCTATCGTTCGATATGGCCGGGCGCTGGCGGCTGACGTGCCGGAAGCGCGCCGGCGGGACGGTGAACGAGCGCTCGATCGGCTACGTCACGAGCCGCGGGGCCGCGACCGATACGCTGCTGTCGTGTATGAAACACGCGAGCGCGAGCGCCAGACGGAGCGATTCGACCGATCCGTTCACGCTCGACACCATCGCCGCGGGCGCGGACCGCTGTGACGGCACGTCGCCGATGCGGACCGACACGCGCCCTGACGCTGGCCGGCGAGGACGGACGTACTGATCCCGTACGTCCGACGGACCCGACGACAACACACCTATTACACGCCGGGCGCAACCCCCGGCGATGAAGAACGTCGACGACCTGATCGGCAGCGCGAACGAACTGGCTGACCAGGGGCTCTCGAACGGCGAGATCGCCGACGAGCTCAACGTCTCGCGCGAGACCGCGAGCTGGCTGGTCGAACGCGGCGGCGGCACCGCGACCCGGGAGCCCGCACCGACCGACGCGCTCGAAGACATCCACGTCGACTGGAGCGCGTTCGGCCGCGATAGTACGAGACTCTCGTACGTCGGCCGCGCGATGGCCGACCTGCTCGGTNGCCATCAGAGATGTGTATAAGAGACAGCCTACGCGCCCCGGAAACACCAGTGGGAGGAGGGCGATATCGACGACCTCAGCGGCAACTTCTCACGGAACTTCGCCGAGATCCGCGGGCGGGAGTGTTACGTGGTCGACGACACCATCACGAGCGGGACGACGATGACCGAGACGATCGACGCCATCACCGAGCAGGGTGGCACGCCGGTCGGCTGTGGCGTGCTGGTCGACAAGCGCGGTGTCGGGGAGTTGGAGGGCGTGCCGGTCGAATCGCTTCTCCAGGTCATCCGCGTCGGGCAGGAGGGTTGAGGTAGCCTGCCGCGATCTGTCGTGGTATACCACCACGTGGTCAGTAGTAACATGTATCAACTGCCGGAGTGAATCGAGAACAGTGTCGCCGGATAGCGGATCCGACAACGCCACCGAACGGCGCAAGGCCGGACCACGAACCGCCGAGAAAGTCGGCGTCGAGCGGTGGATCGAAGGCGTCTTCTTCGGTTGTGCGGAGGTCGCGATACTCGGCTTGCCGGCACTTTTCAGTCTACTCGACGCATCCGCCAACGCCGAGGTGAAACTCGCTGCTATCGTCGCGCTGTCGACCGCCGCGATCGCCATCGGGACGATCCGAACCGGATGGACGAGGCTTTCGTGGCCGCCGCTAACGCCACGACTGCTTCTCGCCCGCGCCGTCGTCCACAACCTGCTCGTCCTGGTCGCGGCCTACGGCGGCGCGACGATCGACCTCCTCTCGGGATCGGCGCTCGGCTCTGCCGCGTTCGCCGTCCTCGTCGCGGCCGGCACGGTGTGGGTGTTCCCGCAGATCACCGCCCACGCCTCGACGCTCCCGTCGTGGTGGAAATGGGGTCCGTAGTGGCCTCGGACCGCGCCTCTCAGAGCGGGTCGGTCTCGAACTCCATCTCCACATCGATGTCGAGAACGTCGACGAGCGTCGGTGCGACCGTCCGCGCGTCGACCGTCTCGGGCACCGACGCGGGTGCGGCCGGACCGCCGAGCCCGTAGAACCCTTCACAGTCCCGGCGGCCGTGTGAGCCGCCGACGAGCGTCGGGTCGAGCGATGCGAGGCCGCTGTCGCCGAAGAACAGTTCACAGGGATCGAAGCCGGGCTTGGCGTGGATGTCCATGTCGGTCGCGTAGTACGGTGCATCGCTTTCCTCGCGCCACCAGTAGTACTGGAACCACGCCGAGGACTCCGCGACGAGCACTAAGTCGCCCGCGCTCGGATGATCGACGCCGTACTCGACCTTCCCCTCACCACCGAGCACGCGTTCGACGCCGTCCAGCGGGGCGAGCGCCTCACGAGCGTCATCGACACTCCCCTCGTCGGTGTAGACGTGTGTCACCTGGTGATCGACCATCGCAAACGCCCTCGACGAGCCGAGATCGACCTCTTCGCCACCCTCGCCGTCGTCCATCACCGAGAGCAGTCCGGCGTCGCGGAGCGCACGGTTCGGAAACACGGGCGTATCGACGTCGTGAAAACCGTATTCGCTGACGACGTTCACGACCGTCTCGTCCCACCGGTCGTCGCCACGGAGGCCGTCGATGAACTCGCCGACGAGATCATCGACGACGCCGATCGCGTCGTCGAGTTCGTCGCTGGAGCCGTGTCGGAGACCGTCGTAGTCGAGGTGGGGGACGTAGATCCAGAGCAGGTCTGGATCGTGGCGCTCGATCGCCTCGCTCGCGGCGTCGAGGATCCACGTCGACGATTCCTCGTTCGCGCCCGGTCCCCAGTAGGTGTGCAGCGGGAAGTGGCCGAGCTCTTCCCGAAGATCGTCGTAAAAGTCGTCGGGGTTGGTCCAGCAGTTCATTTCGAGGATGTTGTTGTCCTCGTCCTCGATCGGTGAGGGCGTGAGCGCGACGTCGGCGGTCGTGTCGATGAGATGCTGGAAGCAGAACACGCCGGTGGTGAGGCCGGCGTCGCTCGCGGTCTCCCAGAGGCGGTCGCGGTCGGCTCGGTCGCGCTCCCAGAACGCGGCCACGTCGTGCTCGCGGTCGTACTCGCCGCTGGAGACGTCGCCGTGGGATTCGGGCGAGCGTCCGGTGGCGAGCGTGGTCTGCACGGGAAGGGTGACCGCCGGGAACGGTGGTTCGAGCGTCGCCCGCGCGGGCTCGCCGACGAGATCGGCGATGTTCGGTGCGAGCCCTCGGTCGAGGTGGTCGGGTTCGAGGCCGATGACGTCGAGGACGATCGCCCGGCCGGCACTTGTGGTTCCGCCAGCGGTTGTCGTGGTTCCGTCGTCGTCAGGTTCGGTGGTCATGGCGAGTTCTCCGTCTCCACCTCGGTCGTCGCTGCGTTCGTGTGTCGGTCCACGTACTCGGAGAGTCGTTCGAACTGCCGAGAGAGATCGTGTTCGTCGACACCGAGCGGGTCCTTGAAGAAGGAGGCGAGGTGGGGCTGGAGCCCGCCTTCGTCCTGTGCGTCGGCGTGGGCAAGGAGCCGAACGAGATCGAGCACGAGCGGTGCGGCGAGCGCCGAGTCCGACCCCTCCCACGTGAACTGCAACTTCATCTGCGTGTCGAGAAAGCCCTGGAATCGGATGTCGTCCCACGCGGTCTTCCAGTCGCCGAGCGCGGGCGTGTAGTCGATTCTGACCCGGTTGTGGATGTCGTCGTCGAGAATTTCGTCGAGGACGCCACCCTTGCTCTGGAGCTTGCCCGCTTTGTTCGCGTCGTCTTCGAGCACTTCCCCATCGCGGTTCCCGAGGATGTTGTGGCCCTCCCACGAGAGCACTCGGAGGTTCCGTCCGGCGAACATCGGCGCGAGCGCGCTCTTCAGGAGCGTTTCGCCGGTTTTGCCGTCACGGCCCATGTGGGGGACGTTCTCGCGCTCGGCGAGGTCCTGAATCCCACCGAGCGCGTTCGCGGCGTTCGGCGTGAAGTTCACGAACGGGTGGCCGTCGTCGATGGCGGCGTAGGCGTAGAGCGCGCTCGCCGGCAGCGGGTCGTCGGCGTCGAGCGCGGCCTCGATCGCTGCGATCGAGTCGTACTGGTCGGGATCGGTCGGCATCGGCTCCGAGGAAGCGACGTTCACCACCACGACCCGATCGAGACTCTCATCCTCGCGGAAGGCGGCGTAGTCGGCACGGATGCGCTCGACGATCTCCCGAATCGAGAGCGTCTCGTCGTCGAACGCTGCATCGTCGGCGATCTCCGCGACGGTGCGCCCGCAGTTGCGCGCGGTGCCGGTCACGATCCGGTCGTCGATCGTGGCGAGGTCGTCCCGAACCGCGTCGAGGGTGTCTCGATCGGGAACGCCGTTGCGTTCGTGGAGGCGTTCTGCCGTCTCGACGACGCTGCCGGCCTGGATGTCGTGGCCGCCGAACACCAGCGATTCGACCGCTGGAAGGTCCAGATCCGTCAGGGGAGCGCGTTCGGTCACCATCCCGTCGGTGGCGGTCGCCTCGCGAGCGATCGCGTGCGCGCCGATCATCGCGGTCGTGGCGACGTTTCCGCGTGCCCCGATCAGCCACACGCCGATTCTCGCGCTCACCGCGACCGCCCGACCATCGTGGCGCTTGCCTTCTCCTGCTGGCATGGCTGCGATTCGCTCCCCTGTTTCCCGATCGGTTCAGAATTCCGTCGCTGCATCGCTTGAGACGACGGTTCCGAGACACACCTACTTTGTGATGTCGGCACCGAACGGTGTGAGTCGTCAGTCGAAACGTCCTGAAAGACAGTCGACTCGATTCTCATAGCAGCCGACTCCGACACGACGAATACTGACTCAGCTCAGATGAGAACCGCAACAGCCCACATACCTCCCCAGCCGATTCGCTCGTCGCTACGCTCCTCGCTCATCCCTCGCGCAGTGTCCGCGCTCGGCGCTCACTTCGTTCGCACACGAGCGCGCGCCAACCGTCAACGATGGTATCGAGTCGCGAACCGAGCGTGTACGATCAGCACATAGTAGTGCGTCCGGCACCCACCCACGGACATGGAGATCATCGACCCGCACATGCACATGGTGTCGCGCTCGGCCGACGACTACCGACGTGCGCGCCGTGCCGGCGTCGAGTGCTGCATCGAGCCCGCGTTCTGGAGCGGGACCGACAAACAGCACGCCGGCTCCTTTTTCGATTACTTCGAGCAGATCATCGACTTCGAGACCGACCGCGCGGAGCGCGCGGCGGGGATGGATCACTACGTCACGATCGGGCTCGAACCCAAGGAGGCGAACTACCGCGAGATGGCCGAAGAGGTCCTCGAACGCCTCCCCGAGTACCTCGACCGCGAGAACGTCGTCGGCCTCGGCGAGATCGGGTTCGATCAGGGAACCGACGACGAGGAGTGGGCCCTTCGCGAACAGCTCCGGATGGCCGACGAGCGCGAACTCCCGGTCATCATCCACACGCCACACACAGACAAACTCGAAGGCACCGAACGGATCGTCGAGATCATCGAGGACGAAGGTGTGAGCCAGGAACGCATCGTCATCGACCACAACACCCCCGAGACGATCGAGACGTCTCTCACGACGGACTGCTGGGTTGGCTTCACGCTCTACCCCGGCAAGATCGCCGACGAGAAAGCGATCGATCTCCTCGAAGAGTACGGGACCGACAAGATGCTCTTCAACAGCGCCGCCGACTGGGATCCCTCCGATCCGCTCGCGGTGCCGAAGGCGAGGGACAAGATGCTCGATCGGGGCTGGCCACGCGAGGACGTCAAGAAAGTCGTCTTCGACAACCCCTACGAGTTCTTCGATCAGTCGCCGAACTTCGAGTACGACCCACGATGAAGTTCGGGTTCTCGGCCAACGCGTTCCGCGAGTACGACTGGAAAGAAACGATCGAAATCGTCGCCGACGCGGGCTACGACGGGATCGAACTCCTGTTCGACCGGCCGCATCTCTACCCCCACGACGTCGACGACCAGACGGTCGCCGACGTGCACGACGCGCTCGACGAGCACGCACTCGCAATCAGCAACTGCAACGCGTTCATGCTCACGGCGATCGAGGGGTTCCACCATCCCTCGTACGTCGAGCCCGACCCCGACTACCGCCAGGAGCGCATCGACTACACGAAGGCCGCGCTGCGGACCGCAGCCGCGCTGGATCACGACTACATCTCGATCGAGCCCGGCGGGCCGATTCCGGACGAAAAATCCCGCGAGTGGGCGCTCGATACGTTCGTCGAGAGCCTCCGTGAGGTGCTCCCGGTCGCCGAGGACGTGGGCGTGGATCTCCACGTCGAACCCGAACCCGATCTCCTGATCGAGACCTCCGCCGAGTTCCAGGAGTTCGCCGACCGGATCGACCATCCCCGGATTCGGTGTAACTTCGACGCCGGCCACCTCTTTTGTGTCGGCGAGGACCCCGTCGAGGCCTTCGACGCGCTCGAACCGTTCGTGGATCACGTCCACCTCGAAGACATCCCCGAAGATCGGAGCCACGAACACACCCAGCTCGGCGACGGCGCGATGGACATCGACGGGTTCCTCGGCGCGCTGGACGACCGGAGCTACGAGGGGTTCGTCACGGTCGAGCTCTACCCCTACGAGGAAACCGCGGCCGAGACCGCCCGCGACGCGATGGCCTACCTCGAAGACGGCGGGTGGGTCTGAGAGGGTGGCCGTCGGCGAG
Organism: Halococcus salifodinae DSM 8989; assembly: GCF_000336935.1. Lineage (NCBI taxonomy): Archaea > Methanobacteriati > Methanobacteriota > Halobacteria > Halobacteriales > Halococcaceae > Halococcus > Halococcus salifodinae. Next base: position 27,660 of record NZ_AOME01000074.1, read on the forward strand.
TCGAGTCCGCGGGAGCGAGTCGCGGCCTACGCGAGCCTGGTGCGCGTCCCGAACCTCTTCAGCGCGCCGCCGGACGTCCTGCTCGGCGCGGCGCTTGCGACTGCGGCCGGCGCGTCGGTCCCGATTCCCGCGCTCGTCGGCCTCTGTCTCGCGTCGGTGCTGCTGTACGCCGGCGGCGTAGTATTAAACGACTACTTCGACGCGCCGATCGACGCGACCGAGCGACCCGAACGACCGATCCCCTCGGGGGAGGTGTCGCGGCAGGCGGCGGGCGTGCTCGGCGGATCGCTGCTGGTCGCGGGTGTCGCGCTCGCGTTCGTCGCTGCCGGCCTGCGTGCTGGCGTTCTCGCGGCGGCGCTCGCGGCCACGATCGCACTCTACGATGGCGTACTGAAAGGCGGTCCCGTCGGTTTCCTCGCGATGGGGACTGCACGCGGGCTGAACGTCCTCCTCGGGACGGCCGCCGCCGCGAGCGCGGTCGCCCTCCCACCGTGGGCGCTCTCGGTGCCGGCGGTCGTCACGCTCTATATCGCCCTGGTGACGTACATGGCTGCGAACGAGGCGACCGACACCCCGCGAGGGGCGGTCGCTGCCACGGCCGCCGGCGTCGTCGTGGCCGCCGCGGCGGTGCTCGGGCTGGTCGCGACTGTCGGTCCGCCGATCGTCCGGGCCGGACTCGCGGTCGTACTCGTCGCCGGCTTCCTCGCGTGGACCGGGCGCGCGCTCGAACCGGCGTACGTCGATCCTCGCCCTCGAACTGTCGGTCCCGCGGTGGGGGCCTGCGTGCTCGGGCTCGTGATCCTCGACGCGGCGTTCGCGGCAGTCGCCGGCGTCGCGTGGGCGCTCGTCGTGCTCGTCTTTCTCGCTCCTGCGGTCGGACTCGCCCAGGTGTTCGACGTCTCGTGAGGGGCGGTGCCTCGTAAGGTGTTTGTCGTGGACGGCCGTTCGGATGGGTATGGTCGATCTCGCGTTCTCGACGAACGCCTACACCCGCCACGCGCTGCCTGAAGCGGTCGAGCGAATCGCCGATCACGGCTACGCTGGCGTTGAGGTCCTGGGCGACGAACCCCACGCGTACTTCCCTGAGTTTGACGAGGCCAACGAGGAGGATCTGGTCGCGGCGCTCGACAACTCTGAACTACGGGTCTCGAACATCAACGCCAACACCGCGACGGGCTACTACGACGACGCGCCGCCCTCCTCGTTTTTCGATCCGAGCGTGGTCACCGCCGACGATGGCGATCGCGAATGGCGGGTCGAGTACACGAAACGTGCGATCGATCTCGCCGCCCTGACCGATGCGCCCGCGGTCTGTCTCGCCACTGGCCGGCCGCTTCCCGGCACGCCGCCCGAACGCGCCCACGAGCATCTCCGCGACTCGCTCGATTCGATCCTCGATTACGCCGAAGAGCACGGCGTGGAGATCGGGATCGAATACGAGCCCGAACTCCTCGTGGAGTGCACCGAGGAAGTGCTCGACCTCATCGACGATGTGGGCCGCGACTCGCTCGGGATCAACCTCGACGTCGGCCACGCTGCGGTCTACGGCGAGGATCCCGCCGAAGCGATCCGTCGGAGTGCAGGCCACATCACGGGCGTTCATCTGGAAGACATCGTCGGCGGCGTTCGAGGCAAACACTACCACCGGATTCCCGGTGAGGGCGACCTCGACTTCCGCGCGATCTTCGACGCGCTCGACGATGTCGGCTACGACGGGTTCGCCACGCTCGAACTCTACACCTACCCCGATCGCCCCGACGAGGCCGCCCGCGAGGCCTACGAGGCGCTCTCGGGATACTGCTGAGATCACAGTCGTCTCGGTGGGGCGGACGACCACGGAAAACGATCCGATATTTTCAACACAGTCTCCTATACGGGGAGGAGTCGTGGGAAACGGGGTGAGCGAGCCCGTCCGATACCCTCAAACCACGTCCCCACGGGAATCCGATATGGAGTTCCACGACGCCGCGAACTTCCTCTTCGGGCTGCGGCGCTACCCCCCCAAGCCGCGGCTGTCCGCGACGCGCGACCTTCTGGCCGCACTCGACGATCCACAGGACGGGATCGCGTTCGTCCAGATCGCGGGCTCGAACGGGAAGGGATCGACCGCCCGGATGACCGAGTCGATCCTCCGCGAGGCGGGACTCGATGTCGGACTCTACACCTCGCCACATCTCGATTCGGTCCGCGAGCGCGTCACGGTGAACGGCCGGTCGATCACGGAGGCCGCTCTCGCGGAGTACGTCGAAGCGGTGCGGCCCTACATCGTCGATCGCGCGACCGACGGCGATTCGCCGACCTTCTTCGAGACGATCACGGGGCTCGCGTTCTGGGAGTTCGCCCGCCAGGACGTGGACTGCGCGGTGCTCGAAGTCGGCATCGGCGGGCAGTACGACGCGACCAGCGTCGTCGATCCGGTGGCGAGTGCGGTCACGAGCGTCACGCTCGAACACACCGACGTGCTCGGCGACACAGTAGAAGAGATCGGACGCGACCTCGCCCACGTCGCCCCCAGCGACGGGCCGCTCGTGACCGCCGCGACCGGCGACGCACGGTCGGGGATCGACACGGTGGCCGACGAGGTCGTGACGGTGGGATCCGGCACCGAGGACATCGCCGTGAGCTACGACGGCCGCGTCGGTATCGAGGGGCGCATCGAGCTTGTGGGGGACGACTGGACGGTCGAGACCCGACTCCCACTCGTGGGCGCACACCAGGCCGACAACGCCGGCGTCGCGGTCCCGCTCGCCCGCCACGTCGCAGACGAACTCGGTGTCGGGGTCGAACCGGACGATCTCGCGCACGGCCTCCGCAGGGCTCACTGGCCCGGTCGGTTCGAGGTCATGGGCCGCGAACCACTGATCGCGCTCGACGGCGCACACAACCCCGGAGCGTGCGAACGCCTCGCGAGCGTCCTCGACGAGTTCGAGTACGACGATCTCCACGTGGTGTTCGGCGCGCTCGCCGACAAGGATCACCGAGGCATGGTCGAGGCGCTCCCGACGCCGGATCGCGCCGTCACCTGCCAGCCCGACATCGACCGCGCCGAGGACGAGGGCGTGCTCGCGACGTCGTTCGAGCGCGAGGGCGTCGCCGTCGAATCCCGCAATGCCGTCACCGACGCGGTGGCCGAGGCAGTCGCGGCCGCCGATCCCAACGACTGCGTCGTCGTCTGCGGCTCGCTCTACACCGTCCGGGAGGCCCGGACCCGGTGGAGTCGCCTCGACGTCCCGAAACGTGTCGATGATCTCGACGACGCCCGCCGCGTGCTCTCCGGGGCGCACGTCACCGATCCCGGCGTCTACCGGATGCGAGGGAAAACCGTTCACCGTACCCTGAAAACGCGGGTACGACCGCGCCAGGCCCAGTATCTCAAAGAAGAGCTGCTCTCGCTCGGCGGCGAGTGTGCGGTCTCGGGGTTGAACGACCAGAACGAGGAGCGACTCGACGTCGTTCTCGCGGGCACGCTCGCCCAGTTCAAACGCCTCGTCGCGAAGCTCGACGCCCAGCCATACGGGCTCGGCCCGCTCGCCGCCGATATCGCTCGCGCGCTCGACATCGATACCGCGAGCAGCGGTCCCGATGGTGATACGGCGCTGGAAACGAGCCGCCCGTGGGACGACGGCACCGCCGTCATGGGGATTTTGAATGTCACGCCCGACAGCTTCCACGACGGCGGCGAGTTCGACGAGACCGACGCCGCGGTCAAGCAGGCCGAGGAGATGGTCGCAGCGGGGGCCGACGTGATCGATATCGGTGGCGAAAGCACCCGTCCCGGTGCGGAGCCGGTGTCGGTGGCCGACGAGCGCGATCGGGTCGTCCCCGTGATCGAGCGTATCGCCGATGTCGACGCGCTGCTCTCGATCGATACCCGGAAGGCCGAGGTCGCCCGGGCGGCGCTTTCGGCCGGAGCCGACATCGTGAACGACGTCTCCGGACTCGATGACCCCGAGATGCGGTTCGTGGCCGCCGAGTTCGACTGTCCGATCGTCGTGATGCACAGTATCGACGCGCCAGTCGATCCCGACGCCGAACCTGAGTACGACGACGTGGTCGAGGACGCGATCCGGGAGCTCGAACCCCTCGTCAGGCGGTGTGTGCAGGCGGGGCTCGACCGCGAGCAGATCATCGTCGATCCCGGACTGGGCTTTGCGAAAACCGAGCGTGAGGACTTCTCACTTCTCGGGCGTCTCGGGGAGTTCCGGGCGCTCGACTGCCCCGTCCTCGTGGGCCATTCACACAAATCGATGTTCGGCCTCGTCGACAGCGAAGCCGGCGAGCGACTCCCGGCGACGGTGGCGGCGAGCGCGCTCGCGGCCGAGCGCGGTGCCGACATCGTCCGTGTTCACGACGTCGCCGAGACCGTCGCCGCCGTCAGCGTGAGTGCGGCCACCACTGCACCGCAGACGTTCGATCGCGACGAGTGAACCGTTTTTCCTCGTCGGGTGCGTAGTGTTCAGATACGCAGATTCCATGCGACGGCGAACGATCGCAACCACTCGTCGGCAGTTGCTGGATCGGCGTGGCTGAAACAGTTCGAGAACGAGGAGATCGTCGTTTTCCCTCGCGGAAGACACGTTCGACGGCGTTACGATTTCCATGCTGTTCGTCGCGGAAATCGAGACCATGGCGGCGGCGGCAGGCTTCGTGTAGCGGTGTCGCGCCGTCGACGAGAAACGTGGCGTCGTCGACGTGGTGCTTCTGACGGAGTTCGGCGGAGAAGCCATGAGCGAGAGCGTTGTTTATGGTCGTTTCAAGCTTCGTGTGCAGCAGTTCGTACGACTCGGGATCGACCGCAGCGTAGAGCCAGTAGCGCTCGTCGTCGAGTCGGATCGCGGTCTCGTCGACCGCGACGTAGTCCGGCGTCTTGCCGGACTCTGGCTGTAACTCCGCCTCGTGAACCCAGTTATTGATCGTGGATCGAGCGCGACTAACACCGAAAACGTCGAGAATCGAGATAGTATTTAAAAGCGAAAGACCGGCGAGGTGCAACTGAAATACTCAGCTTCATCAACAGCCGCGGCGTCGCTTCTCGCTTCACAAAACCTCACTCGATCCCGTCCAAACAACCGTTGAGGCGGGTGGATTTCCGCATGAATCACTGAAATCACACCGCGCCTCACTGTTCAGCCGTATCTGAACACCGCCGACGAGAGCCGTCGTGGTAAAGGTTCTACATGTTCCGGACGGATACAGCATCGGTTCATCATCGACCGTTTGGCCGAATCGTCGCCAGTCAGGCGGTCGCGCTCAGTACGACGTGATCGGTTCCCGTTCGGCGTCTTTCGACTGTTCCGTAGCGGGAAAGATGGTTCCGGAGGTCGAGTTCGCGATGGTGTACGATCGTCAGGCTGCCGTCGGCAGCGAGAACACCGTGTATCCCGGCGAACAGCTCCGAGAGCACACCGTGACCGGCGTGTGTCGGGGGATTGCAGAGCACGCTGTCGAACGTCCGGTGGGCGATGCCTGCAACGCCATCGGCAGTGACGACGGTTCCGTCCACCTGGGACGCGCGGAGGCTGCGCTCCGCGCACGATGTTGCAACGCAGTCGTCGTCACTGAGCCAGACCTCACAGTCCGCCACCCGGCCAGCGTACGCCCCGATCGCACCGTAGCCACAGCAGAGGTCCAACACCGTTTCGCCGTCCTCGATCGTTGCCGTTTCGAGAAGGAGGCGTGTCCCGTCGTCCAGTTTGTCGGCCGAGAACAGACCCGGGACGGTGACGAGCGAGAGTGCCGTCCCGTTCACTTTCGGATGAATCGTTCGCGGCGAGACGTACGTCGGCGGCTCGAACGACGGTGAGAGAGTCGCCGCGAGAAGCGCACAGCCGTTGCGGTCGGCGACCCGTTCGACAGTCGCAGCCACCTCCTGGAGACACGCCTCGTAGCGCGCGAGGCCGGAGCGTTTCGAGGCCGCCAGATAGAGGGTTCCACCGAGTCGCAGCATGGCGAGAGAGTCGACGAGACGTTGTTTTCCGACCGAAATCGGCGTATAGGGCTTCGGGGCGTATGCGACCGTATCGAACGTCTCATTGAGGACGGTGACGTCGGCGTTGAGCGTGATCGCTGCATCGGCACCGTTCTCGGCCGCGTTTCGTTCGCAGAGCTGTGCCGCACGAGCACTCGATTCCACCATGTGGACGGCGGTTGCACAACCAGCGAGAACGGTCCCGACCACGCCGTAGTTCGCAGCGCGATTCAGGAGATGGCCGAGATCGGCGTTCCAGAGCGCGTCCACTAGCAGGAGTTCGGCGTCCCGGAACGAACGTTTCGAGTGGACGCCATCCGCGGTGTGGAAGCGGTACGTTGGGCGCGCGTCCGCAACGCGCGATTCGAGGGTCAACTGGTAGGGCGCGCGCTTCATCGAAAGCGCCCTCCAATCGATAGCGAAACCGGGGATTGCCCTCGATCAACTCGTCGTTCGAGGGAGAGACGGTGCTGTTGGGTGTCGAACGGTCGCGTCGACGGCGTGATTGGCATATGCGTGGGTTCGGCAGCTCAGGGGTGATCGAACAGCGAGGCAGCCCACGCACTGCGCTCGTGGCAGTGAGAACCGACGAAAACGGTTCACGCACGACTGAGCGCAGCGCGCGAACCAGGTGCCAATCAGCGTGACGCCCCGGCGAGGTCACAGCCGGTCGTGAAGCCGGTTGGGTCGCCGAACCGCCCACAGTTGGCGAGCCGGCCGAACCTGTCCCACAGCCGCACGATGACGTGCGCTACTGTGAAACGACGATCGGCCCGAAGCTCTTGTCCAACGTGCTTCGGCATTTCTGTCCCACCTACTAAAGATTCGTGATCGAGTCGATCGTCTCTCCGTTGAATTCTGCTGTCTACGGAGCTACTCCTCGGAAATCGTTACGGGAAGTGGATTTGAACCACGCGAACCTCGGTCGCTGCGCTCTCCTGGTGGATGAAGGGCGAAGGAACGAACGCCGGAGCACGCTTCGCGCGTGGTTCGAGGGAGCGAAGCTCCCTCGTCATCACGAAAGGCGCGAAGCGCCTTTCGAACGACTCCGAGCATCCGCTCGCCTTCGGCTCACGGGAACGGAGTGAGTGACTGAGGGCTTTGGCAGTACTGAGGCGGAGCTGTGAGGTCGCGGTAATCGTATCGATCGCACCACGAGCGAACGAGCAACGCGAGTGAGCGAGTGGGCCGAGGAACCCCCGAAGTTCTCGTGAGCGAAGCGAACGAGAGCACGGAAGAGCTTCGCTCTTCCGGAGGGGGTGACAAAGGCTTTTGGTCCAGATTTTGCGAGTAGAGAGGTTCCGAAGGAACCTCTTACAGCCGGCGCTTCGCGCCGCGATTCGAGGCGGCTCCGCCGCCTCGTGCGCCCGCGAGCAGAGAGCGACCGTAGCAAAAGGTGGGATAGCGGGAGGTAGATTTGAACTACCGGTCTGCGGGTTATGAGCCCGCCGGAATCTCCTGGCTATCCTATCCCGCTACCTCTTCGTATCGCTGTCCGTTGGTTAAGGGTTGTGATTCATCCCTCGCCAGGCCCCGTGTGGACCTGCCACGTGAACAGGCTCTCGGCGACGAAGTTGACAAGCAAGCCCGCGCCGATCCCGCCGAGCTTCGAAACGACGAACCAGGCGTCGAGGCCCGCGATGGCGAAGTCGATCCCGATCGCCCGGTAGAGCAGTCGAAACATGCCGAGTTGGACGAGAATACCGCCGGTACGCACGAGGTTCGATCGGGCCAGCCGTCGAAGCGTCGGCCGAATGCCGCCCGTCCCTTCCTCCGAGAACGTCCAGTTATCGTTGAGGAAGAACATCACGACGACCGAGACCTCGATCCCGACGAAGACGGCGACCTCGGGATAGACGCCGAGTTCGCGCAGCGCCGTCGCGGTCGTCACGTCGAACAGCGCGCCGACGACCCCGACCGAGGCGAACTTGCCGAACCGCACCGCCGACACCAGTTCGAGAAATCGTCTCGTCACTCGACCGTTCGCGAGCCATGCCTGGAGATCGGCCAGCAACGAGCGCACGCTCATCGATCGGGGCGGCCCGCGTCGACCAGCGCGGTCGGCTCCTCGCGCCGTGCGGCGATCGCGTCGTGAAGTGAGCTCTCCGCGACCAGCGCCGCACGATGGCGGGCGGCGAGCAGGCCGTTCGCGAGCGCGAGCGACGTTTCGACGGGCGACACAGTGGAGTCGGGCTCGTCGTGCCACGTGATCGGGACCTCTCGGATCGAACAGCCGAACGCGTTGGCCATCGCCACCAGCTCGATGTCCCACGCGAACCCCGGCTCGTAGAGGTGTTCGCGGATCGTCGTCCATGCCTCGCGCGAGATCGCCTTCGCGCCACACTGATAGTCGTACAGCGGCGGATCGACGAGACGACGGGCGAGCCATGCGAACGTATCGCCGAGCCGACGGCGCGCGAACGTCCGGTGGCGTGCGATCGTCGCATCGGGATGGCGACGCGAGCCGACCGCGAGCGCCGCTTCGTCCGCCGCGACTGGCGCGATCACGTCGGCGAGCGAGTCGGCGGGCGTGCTCCCGTCGGCGTCGGCGAAGACGAGCACGTCGGTGTCGAGTGCCTCGAATCCGGCGGTGATCGCGCGTCCCTTCCCCCGGCGATCGGGGGACGTAGCGACGGTCGCCGGGAGGTCCGCGAGCCGTTCGGCCACCCCGGACTGGGGCGCGTCGAGTTCGATCCGAATGGTCGTCGAGGCGCAGCGCTCGTCGATCGCGGCGACGTAGGTCGCGAGACGCTCGACGTCGGGCCGGTAGGCCGGCACGACGACCCCGACGGACCGGTGCATGGAGCCACCTCCGCGGGCGCGGACAAAAGGGGTTCGGAACCACTGACTCGGATTCGTCTCCGATCTGGTCGCTCGCCGATCCCACAAGAGCAATATGCGCCGGTTCCCGGCTTTGGCTATGGAGTACGGTCTCGTCGTCCGGTGGCTCGCCGTCTTCCTCGTCCTCGGCATGGCGGGCACACCGCTGGCCGCGCTCTGTTTCCGCCGATTCCCCGACCGTGGGGCCGCCCTCGCGTTGCCGCTCTCGCTTGCGATCGTTGGCATCGTGGCGTACTGGGTTGGTCATCTCTCGCTCACCCTCGGCCTCGTCGCCGGACTCGCCGTCCTCGTGGGCCTGTCGGCGATCGCGCTCCGACGACTCGATCGCGACGAGATCTACAGCCGGCGAGCGCTCGCCCCGATAGCGGTGTTCGGGCTCGCCTTTCTGTTCATGATCGCAGCTCGGGCAGTCGATCCAGCAGTACACCCTGGCGGTGGCGAGAAGTTCCTTGATTTCGGTCTCCTCAAGTCGCTCTCGCGCACGACACGCCTTCCACCGGAGGACGTCTGGTTCGCCGGCGAATCGGCCAGCTACTACTACGGCGGCCATCTCCTCACGACGCTGCTCTCGAAGCTCACGCTCACCGAACCCCGATACGCGTACAACCTCGCGCTCGCGGGCTTCTACGCGATGGTCGTGACCGCGGCCTACGGGCTCGCGGGCGCGATCGCGGCCGAGCGCGACCGATCACCCCGCACCGCGGGTGTGATCGCGGCCTTCCTCGTCGGGTTCGCGAGCAACCTCGAAACCGCTGGCCGGGCAGTGTTGTGGGCGCTACCCGACGGTGCGACGGAATCGGTCGCCGGCTGGCTCGGCGTCGAAATTCGGGGTCTCGCCGCGTCACCGACGGCGTTCACCTACTGGGACGCGAGCCGCGTCATTCCCGGCACCGTCAACGAGTTCCCACTCTTCGCGTGGCTCAACGGCGATCTCCACGCTCACATGATGAGCACGCCGTTCCTCCTGCTCGCGGCGGGACTCTGGTTCGCGTACTACCGGACACCTGCCGACGCGGTGTGGCGACGGCGACTCTTCGTGTTTGGCGCTGTGCCGCCGCTCGCAGGTCTTCTCGCGGTCGTCAACACGTGGAGCTTTCCGACCGTCGCCGGGATCGGGTGGCTCGCGCTGACGTTCGCCGATGCCGATCCGGTGTCGCTGTTTCCCAAGCGGATCGCGGGTCGCTTGCGCTCGCCCACCGACACCGGCCTCAGCCGGGAACTTCGCAGGACGGTGAGCGCGCTCGCGGCCGCGGCGGTCGTCCTCGTGCTCGGGTTCGTGTGGTCGGTCCCGTTCTGGCTCGGTTCGGCGAGCGGCCGCGCGGTGGCGTTCCTTCCGGCCCGAAGCCCGCTCGGCCCGCTGCTGCTCGTCTACGGTGCGTTCCTCCTGGTGTTCGTGCCGTACCTCGCCGCACGCACCCGTTCGGAACTCCCACGACGAAGCCAGTTGGCAGCCCTCGCAGCGACGGGTGGCCTGATCGCGGTCGCGTTGCTCGCGGATGCGGCTGCTGTCGGCGTGTTCGGTCCGCTGCTGGTCGTCGGCTGGCTCGTTCTCGTCACCCGACGGAACGCCGGATCGAGCGGTGCTCGATCGACGGTCGTCGACAGCGGCCGACAGCACCCAGCCGAATCCGATGGCGGGGTCGCTACCGGCGACTCACTCGTTCCAACCGTCGGCTACGAGACGGTGCTGCTGGTCGCCGGAGCAGGGCTCGTCCTACTGGTCGAGTTCGTCTACATCCAGGAGAACGCGGGACCGGGACGGTTCAACACGGTGTTCAAAACGCACGCGCAGGTCTGGGTGCTCTTCGCGACTGCCGCGGGCGCGATGGCCGCGTGGCTGGTCGACGCCCGTCCCGTAGGGACGATTGCCGACGCGATGGCGGGGCGATGGCGGGTCGCCGGTCGCGCGCTGCTCGCGCTGGTCGTCCTCTCGACGTCGATCTACGGCGGCCTCGCGCTCACCGATCAGTTCACCAGTGAGAGCCCGATGACGAGCGCCGACGACCCCACGCTTGACGCGCGTGCGTTCGTCCCGGCGACCCACCCCGACGAGGCGGCCGCCATCGCGTGGCTCGACAACCGGTCCGGCCAACCCCACATCGTTTCGGTCCCGGGGTGTGGCTGCAACGAGGAGCGGACTCTCCGGCCCTACCGCTGGGTGAACGCACCCTCCAGTCTGACGGGACTGCCGACGGTCGTCGGCTGGGACCACGAAGTCGGCTATCGCGGGACCGACCCCTACCACGAGCGCGTCGCGGACGTCGCGGCCATCTACGAGGGCGCTCCCACGGTCCAGACCGAACTCCTCGCGGAGTACGACGTCCAGTACGTCTACATCGGGCCGAACGAGCGCGCGGCGTACGGATCGATCTCGGTCGCGGATCTCCAGGGCGTCAGCGTCGCTCGGGAGTTCGAGGACGTGACGATCTACCGCGTCGATCACGAAGAGCTACCGACCTGAGTGGCATCGGATCGCGCTGCCAGCCGTCGAAATTCTACGGTGTACTGTCGAAGGGGTTCCAACGATGGCCGGAGCGCCGTGGGCGAGTTCCGAGACAAACGAGTGCCGCAGGCCACTCCCTCCCAGCCGATTCCTTCGCTCGCTACGCTCCCTCAGTCATCCACCGTCAGAGCGAAGTCGTTCGAGAGAGCGAAGCTCTCTCGGGATCTCGAAGTGTCGAAAGCACTTCGACGACTCGTCGGAAGACCGACGGTCTTCCGAAATGACGAGACGCCGAAGGCGTCTCGAACCACGCTCACTTCGTTCACGCCTCACACCGCTCGCGCAGACCTCGCGCGAGTCACGCGTCTCCCGACGCGTTCCCGCGCGCCACCGCTCCCTGAATGAACGGTGACGAGCGCGATCTACCCGAATCCAGGTGGACCGTCATCGTCGTCCACGCTGCCGGTGTCGATGTCCGGTCCCACGTCCTTTCGCTGGCGCTCCAGTTCCTTGATCTGCCGGAGGTAGTAGAGTGCGCCGCCGGCCGCGACGAGCACCAGTACGGCCGCCCCAGCGATGAAGAGATAGAGATCGCGCTGGAGGTAGTACCGCACCACGACCGAGCTGCTATCGACGTTCTCCCACGTGAGTCGAACCCGATCATCGGCGGTGCGATCGGCGGTGTAGCCGCCGGGCGAGACGCGGGCGAGCGGCTCGTAATCGACCCGCATCCCCTTCGGGATCGTGACCTCGTACGTTCCCTCGACGAACGTCCGAGTCCCCAAGCGCTTGCCCTGGGCCGACGCGGTGAACGCGACTTTCCCGTTCTTCGCGGGGAGGTTGATGACCGCTCGCTCGCGCTCGCTCGTGACGTTCAGCCCCGACGATTCGGACGGGGTGACGACGGTCCCGTTCGGATACTGGAACTGGAGCGCGGAGACCGGCAGTGGTTGGTTCTGCCCGAGCTCGTTGCGCTGGAAGACCGGGAACGTCGACTCGTTCGAGACGTTATAGACGGCTGTGTAGCGTCCACCGGTGACGTTGATCGTGGCGTTCGTCCCGTTGGTTTCCCAGTCGTAGCTCGCGTTGGCGGCCGCGTCCCCGCCACCCGAACCGAAGACCGACGAACAGCCCGCCAGCGCGACGAACGCGACCACTAGCCCGAACGCGAGCAGCCGCCGGCGCGTCATGGCACGACACAGAGGAGCTCGGCGGGCAGATACCCACCGATGCTCGCGAGCAGCCCCGGCGGATCGGTGTTCTCGCGACAGATCACGCTCTGTTCGAGGAGCCCGATCCGCTCGACGGTTACGATGTCGTTCGCGTGGCCCGCGCGGTTGACGGTCGCGCGCGCCTCTCCACGGGTCGCGCTGTTGACGTTCACCCGACCGGCCCCGCGCGTCCAGTCGTACAGCCGATCGCGCTCGTCGTCGGCCAGCCGCGATGGCTCGCCGTAGACGAACTGAAGCGGGAGATGCTGGACGAGGCCGTACCGCGTTCTGATCTGCTCGGGACTCCCCTGACCCAGCCCGATCTCGTCGGCCGGCACGTGGATGTCCTCACCGGCATCAAGCACGAATCCCGACTCGTCCCACGATTCGAGGGTCCCAGTGTAGGTTTCGCCGGGCTCGAACTCGGGCGTGATCGCCCCCCACTCCTCGCGGAGGACGTTCCGTGCGGCAACCTTGTCCTCGCCCTCGACGGTCACCGACGGGAAGTCGTCGTGGCGGACGCCGACCTCGTACGCGACGTCGAGTTCGCCGATCGCGTTGTCGACGAGCGAGCCCAGTCCGGTGAGCGCACGCTCGCGGGCGTCACCTCCGACGTAACATTTCGTGGCAAGAACGACCATTAGGCAGGGATGGTGAGTGTGTCGCGGAGATCGTCGATGCGTTCGTCCATCGCGTCGATCAGCCGATCGTTCTCCATCGATTCGAGTTCGGAGCCACACTGGGGACACTCGAACCCGAACTCCATCGCCTCGCCGAACTCGAACCGGAGCGAGTCGACCTCACACAGGTAGAACTCGTTGTCGCGTTCGTACTCCCGACGCACCTCTAGGGCTTCGAGCAGCCGCCCCATCTCGTCCTGGAGATTACCGGGGATCGACTCGTACTCGAACGTCCAGAGGTACGTGAGCCAGCCCGAGTCCTCGTCACGGAGCCGACGATAGCTCGCGAGATCGTTCTCGTAGAGAATAAAGAGCGCTCGCCGGACGTCGTTGAGTTCGAGTCCGAGGTCCTCGGCGAGCTCTTCGTCGGTCACTTCGCCGTCGGGCGGCGCAGCGGCGACGGGCATCCCGCGCGGGCCGACGAGCTCGTGGAGGTACGTCTGTACCACCGGATCCTCGAGGAGTTCCTCGAACGCCATTACCCGTCTTCGGGCATGCCGGCGTGTAAACCCATCGTTCGTCGGGTGCGGCTGCGCTGTCCCCAACCGGCGACACGATCGGCGGCGACGAGCGCGGAACCAGCGCAGACGGAATCGGTGCGGGCAGGACCGGCACGGACAGAACCGGTGCGGACGGGGCCAGAGCGGGCGTTCGTGATACACGTCCAGATCGTCCGGTGTTCTCGACTGACGACAACCGTGTATCGGTGCTGGCGCTGTGTGGGGACATGGTGGAACTGACCGTCGCCGACGCCAACGACAGCGTCATTCGGCAGTGTACCGAGTTCGAACTCCGTGAGCACGGCCTCATCACGAAAACCGAGAACGGGGACGAAACCGGCTTTTCCCGTTGGGGAGTTTCGCCTACGTCGGGCAAACCCAACGGCGGGGCGACCAGCAAGCGATTGTCAAACAGCGAGGCGACCGACAGTCGACTCCCCAGCAGTCCACTCGACCGCAAACCAGCCAGCAGCACCGCCAGCAGTAGTTCGATTCTGAAGGCTAAGGAGCGTTCGACCGCTCAGGCAGATCCGTCGATAGCCAGTTCGTCGAGGAGCGTCTCGGCGGCCGCGGCCGACGAGCCGGGACCGCGGGCGGTGACGAGATCGCCGTCGACGGTGACGCTCGTGTCGGCGTCGAGTTCGGCGTCCCAGTTTGCGCCCGCCGCGCGGACTTCGTCCTCGACCCAGTAGGGGAGCTTCCGCCCGTCGGGCATTCTGTCGTGCTCGTCGACGATACCCTCCTCCCATTCGTTCGGGAAGCCGGTGACGTTTCGACCGTCGACGATCCGCTCGCCACCCTCGTCCCACGTGAACGCGAGGATGCCGATGGCGTGACAGACCACGAGCGCCGTGCCATCGTCGCCGGCGACCGTCTCGGCTAGCAGCGTGCGGGCGTGGCGGTCCTGGTTGATATCCCACTCGGTGCCGTGACCGCCGGGGAACACCACCGTATCGTAGTCGTCGGCGTCGGCGGTGGCGACCGGGATCGGATCGTTGAGTCGATCGTCGTTCTCGTGGACGTCCATGACGTGTTCGGCGGTCTCCTCGCCGACCTCGTCGGGGTCGACCGATCGCTCGTCGATTTCCGGTGGAGCGCCGCTCGGCGTGGCCACGGTGACGTCGACGCCTGCATCCGAGAGGCTGGTGAGCGGCTCGATACATTCCTCGCCCCAGTAGCCCTCCTCGCTGACGACGAACAGTGCAGTTGCCATCAGCCTAGATACGGCCACGTAATCAAAAAGACTCCCGGATACCGGAAAAACGCCAGCCATTCGTGTGACTCATTGGTCACCGAGAGAATATTCCCACGACAAATAACCCCATCATCCGCATCCACAAGAACAATAAGGGTCAATATCTGTTAAAGGTACGTATGTCACAGGGCCCCGCACGACGTGGTGACGAGAAACACAAACGAATCGATCGACGCAGTTGGCTCAAGGCGATCGGTGTCGCTGGTGCTGCCGGACTGGCCGGCTGTAGTGGCGGTAGTAACGGTAGCGGCGGTGGCAACGGCACCGACCAATCCGGTGGTGGCAACGGATCGAACGGCAGTCAGCCCTCCAACGCGACGAACGGCTCGGCGCTCGGCGGCGGGAACGAGTCCGGCAACCAGAGCGGCGGAACCTCCAGCGGTGGTGTCCCCGAGGTTGGCGGGACGTACAGCACGGTCGTGTCCTCCTCGCCGGAGACGCTGAACCCACTGTACAACACGGAAGACGGTGCTGGCGACCTGATCGGCTACGCGCTCGATTATCCGTACGGCTTCAAACCGGGCACGGAGTACTTCCAACAGCTGTACGACATGACGACGGACAAGGGGAACGTGTGGGTCGCGAAACTCCGTGAGAACCTCGAGTTCGGTGGCGACTACGGCGAGGTCACCGCGGAGGACTTCGTCTATCAGGTCACTCAGCTCCACCAGAGCGAGTGGGCCGCGACCGCGGACGCCTCGTCGTGGCCGAGCGAGGTCAACGTCGAGGCGACGGGCGACTACGAGTTCCAGATCGAACTCCCGAACCCGAACGCGCTGTATCCCGAGACGTACGACCCGCTGCTGTACCCCATCCCGAAGGAGTTGATGCAGCCCTACGTCGAGGAGCAGAACGCCGACGGACTCCGGAAAGAGCAGGAGCTTCTCGGGCTAGGGTTCGCCGGGAACATGGGGGCGTACACCCTTGACAGCCGGAACCGTTCGAGCAGCCTCACCTTCAAACGAAACGAGAACTACTATCTCCGGGATGCCGAAGGCGTGCCCGAGCAGTTCAGCAAGGCACCGTACTTCGACACGCTCGAAGTTCAGATCGTCCAAGAAGAGCAGTCCCGACTCGCCGCGCTCGAAGCCGGTGAGACCGACTCGGCGGCAGTGCCGCCGAACCGGGTCTCGAAGTTCCGCAACCTCGAACGGACCGACGTCTACGTCATCCCGCAGCCGTACAACGAGGTCTGCGTGTACAACATGCGCGACAACGGCTGGAACGCGGGGCCGGGCAACCTCTTCCGGAAGAAGAAGTTCCGGCAGGGTCTCGGCTGTGCCGTCAACAAACAGCGCCTCGTCAAGGGCGTTTTCCGTGGGTTCGCCGATGTCGAGTACACGTGGCAGCCCCAGTGGTCGAAGTGGTACCCCGACGACACGAGCAACATCATGGAGTTCGGGACGGGCGATCTGTACGGCCCGGAGGCAACCCAGAGTCGCATCAAGGAAGCCATCTCGGACACGGACTACGGCTACAGCGGCGGAATGTTGAAGAACCCGAGCGGCGAGACGGTGAACCTCACCCTCTATCACAGCGCCGGCCAGCCCACCGAGCGGTCGATGGCCGACTTCATCGCCCAGGAGTTCAAGCAGAACGCCGGCATCAACGTCAGCGTTTCGGCGATCCAGGGTGCCCAGTTCTCGCGGGAGTACTGGCAACAGCAGATCCCGGACAACCCCGACCAGTACGAGTGGAGTGCGGGGGCGAACAACGCGGGGCCGCGCGAAGTCACGAGCGCCAACCCGTGGGACATGTCGGTGGTCTTCGGTCTCAACACCTATCCGCTCAACCCCACCACCGCGAACGTGTTCTTCCAGAAGGACTCGGCGTACAACCCGTACGGCTACTACCCCTCTTGGAACGCCAGCGAACTGTTCGAACAGGCCAGCAGCGCGACGAGCGAGGAGGAACTCCAGCCTATCTTCAACGAGATCTTCGCGAAGATCTCCGAGGACCAGCCGATGGGGATGCTCGCGTTCCCCGCGGCCACGACCGGCTACGCGACGGGAATCGACGGCCCACAGGAGAACTTCTTCAGCGGCTGGGACTTCTCGACGTGGCACCGCAACGGCTGACGTAGCGACCCCGATCGCAGACTCCCACTCGACGATCTTTCAATCAATGTACGAGACACCCTCACTATGGGACTAGGATGGTATATCACACGCCGGGTCGGCTGGTCTTTCATCGTCACGTTCATCATCGTCTCGATAACGTGGGCGCTGTTGGCCGCCGCACCCAACCCCGAGATCGCTCAGGCAGCGACTCAGGTCGCGCTTCAGGGCGGCGATCCGGCGGCAGCACAGGAGGCTGCGGAGCGAGCACGCCAGCTCCGCGGACTCGATGCCCCACTCTACCAGCGCTACATCGACTACGTCACCAGCGTCTACACCCTCGATTGGGGCTGGTCGGAAACCCGGAGTCAGCCGGTGATCCAGGCGATCCTCGGGGCGCTGTACTACACGGCACAGTACTCGATCCCGTGGACGCTGCTGGTGATCGTCATCGGCCCGATCGTGGGGCTGTACTCCTCGGCCAACCAGTACAGCTGGAAGGATCACCTGGCGACGGGCTTTGCCTTCTTCGGGTACGCGATTCCGAACTTCTTCTTCGGGATCATCCTCCTGCTGATCTTCGGCGTCGAACTCGGGTGGATCCCGGTGATATACAACACCGGCGTGCCGGTGTTCAGCCTCGAGAACGCCAGACAGCTCGCGATACCCGTGTTCGTGCTGGTGACCGGCTCCATCGGCGGGATCATGCGCATCTCGCGCAACGAGTCGGCCGCGTTCATGAACGCGGACTTCGTGAAGACTGCGAACGCGAAGGGCGTTTCGAAGCTCAGGATCTACGCGCGACACGTCCTCCGGCCGACGATGGTGCCGCTGTCGACGACGATGGTCAGCCAGCTGTTGGCGCTGTTCACCGGGTCGTCGTTGCTCGTCGAGATCGTCTTCGGGATCCCCGGGATCGGTCGGCTGAGCTACCGTGCACTCATCGCACAGGACACGAGCGTCGTGCTGGGGTTCGTGTTGTTCTTCACGTTCGTTGCCACGATCGCGAACCTCGTTCAAGACCTCACATACACCGTGCTCGACCCACGGATCGACTTCGATGATCGATAATGGCTACTGACGAACCTTCACAACGATTCGACTCGGTGGACTGGAACGACGTCGCCGGCGGGAGCAGCCGCGCGTTCTCGGCGAACTTCAAGGGCGTCGCTGCCGTCCTCGGCGCGATCTTCGCGCTGATCCTGTACGACCTGTTCGTCGTGCCGGGCGACACCCCGACGTTCGCGGCGATCGGCTGGAACTACGACGTCACCGGCCTCGACTGGCTGTTCGCGATCTCGATCGTCCTGTTCGGGTTCTACGGCGTGTTGCCGCTGTACCAGAACGCCCGGATGACGCGGTACTACTGGCAACAGTTCCGGAAAAATCGTCCCGCGGTTCTCAGCCTCGTCTTCCTCGCTGCTGTCTTCGTCGGCGGGCTTCTCGGACCGCTGTTCATCTCGGCACCGGAGGTCCAACTGTTCACGAAGTATCAGCCACCGGTCGGCTTCGAGATCAGCCGTCAGTACGTCATCAACTGCGCCGGCCCGATCGTCGACGGTGCGTGTCAGGGGACGTGGCAGTACCCGCTAGGCACTACCCAGAACGGCCGTGACATCTTCAAGATGATCGTCTACGGGATGCAGATCACGATGAAGATCGCGTTCATCGCCACGCTGATGGTCTTGACCATCGGCACCGCGGTCGGGACCACCGCCGCGTACATGGGCGGCCTCGTCGACGAGGTGTTGATGCGATACGTCGACATCCAGCAGTCGTTCCCGACGTTCATCCTCTACTTGCTCATCCTCTACATCTTCGGCGGGAGTCTGACTCTCTTCATCCTCCTGTTCGGGCTGTTCGCGTGGGAAGGAACTGCGCGGTACGTGCGGAGCAACGCGCTCGCGAAGAGCCAGGAGGAGTACATCAAGGCGGTCCAGCTCAGCGGCGCGAGCACCTATCAGGTCATCCGCCGCCACATTATCCCGAACACCGCGAGCAGCTGGATCACGGACCTCACGCTACTGATTCCGGGATTCTTGTTGTTTGAGGCCCAGCTCGCCTTCCTCGGCCTCGGCGATTCGACGGTCCCCTCGTGGGGCCAGCTGATCGCCGCCGGACGCGGTGATCTCTCTTTTGCGCCGTGGATCACCCTGATGCCCGGCTTCGTGCTGTTCTTCACCATTCTCGCCTTCAACTTCCTTGGCGACGCCGTGCTCGACGCGATCGACCCAGAAACCCAGGCGGAGGCTGAAAGATGACAACGGACACACCACTCCTCTCGATCGAGAACCTCACCACGACCTTCGAGACCGACGCCGGACTCCTCACCGCCGTCGACGGGATCAGTTTCGACGTCAACCGCGGCGAGACGGTCTGTATCGTCGGCGAGAGTGGGTCTGGAAAGACCGTCGCGAGCGAATCGATCACGCGCCTGATCCCGTCGCCGCCCGGTACGGTCGACGGCACGGTCCGGTTCGAGGGCCGCGACATCGCGTCGATGAGCGAGTCCGAACTCCGGGAGATCCGGGGGCAGAACATCGCCCACATCTTCCAGAACCCACAGGATGCGCTGAATCACTGCTACACCGTGGGGTGGCAGATCACCGAGGCGGTGCAGGTCCACGAGAACGTCTCCAGCGAGGCGGCCCGCGAGCGCGCGGTCGATCTGCTCAACCGGGTCGGCGTCGCCAACGCGGCCGCCCGGCTCGACGACTACCCCCACGAGTTCTCGGGCGGCCAGAAACAGCGCGTCATGATCGCGATGGCGCTAGTCACGAACCCCGACCTGCTCATCGCCGACGAGCCAACGACGGCGCTCGACGTGACCGTGCAGGCCCAGATCCTCCGGCTGCTCGACGATCTCCAAGAAGAGTTCGGGATGAGCGTCCTCTTTGTCACCCACGACCTCGGGGTCGTGGCCGAGATCGCGGACCGAGTCGTCGTGATGTACGCGGGGAAAGTGATGGAGCGCGGCGACGTCTACGAGATCTTCGAGTCGCCCTCGCATCCGTACACCCGCGCCTTGATGGACTGTCTCCCCGGCGGGGACCGCGCCGCGGGCGGGATCGAGGGCACGCTACCGAACCCGACCGATCCGCCCGACGGCTGCCGGTTCGCACCCCGGTGTGAGTACGCCGTCGACGAGTGTACACAGGGTGATCAGCCAGAGGAGGCGGAGCTTTCGGCGAGTCACAGCGTCTCGTGTGTGTACTACTACGGCGGGCGCGACGCGTCGGTGATCACGGGCGAGGACGACGATGGCGGCTGGTCGAACTCGCCAGGAGGGTTGGCGGATGACTGACCCGCTGCTCTCGGTCCGCAACCTGAAGAAACACTACCCGATCAAGGAAGGCGTCCTCTCGCAGCAGGTCGGGGCCGCCCGCGCCGTCGACGGGATCAGTTTCGACATCGGACAGGGCGAGACGCTCGGGCTGGTCGGCGAGTCCGGCTGTGGGAAGTCGACCGCCGCGTCGTCGATCATCCGGCTGGAGGAGCCGACCAGCGGTGAGGTGCTGTTCAACGGCGAGGGATACGACGACAGCCGGACTTCCGGGGACGAGCCTGCGACGAACGACGTCACGGAGTTCGACGACAGGCAGCTCAAGGCGTTTCGCCGGGACGCCCAGATGATCTTCCAGGACCCGTCGTCGAGTTTCGATCCGCGACAGACCATCGGGGCGTCGATCGCCGAACTCCTCGAAGTCCACGGGATGACCGACAAACAGCGCCGCCGGGCGATCGTCGGAAATCTGCTCGAAGACGTCGGCCTCTCGGCGGACGACTACGATCGCTACCCCCACGAGTTCTCGGGCGGTCAGAAACAGCGCATCGCGCTCGCGCGGGCGCTGGTGCTCAACCCCGATCTCATGATCGCCGACGAGCCGGTGAGCGCGCTCGACGTCTCCATTCGGGCGGAGATCCTCTCGCTGGTCAACGACCTCCAGGAGAAGTACGGTCTCTCGGTGCTGTTCATCAGTCACGATCTCTCGGTCATTCGGGACGTCTGTGACCGGGTTGCGGTGATGTATCTCGGCGAGATCGTCGAGATCGCGTCGACCGAGGAGATCTTCGCGGACCCCCAACACCCCTACACCGAGGCGTTGCTCTCGGCGATCCCGACCCCGGACCCCCGGAACACCCGCGAGGACATCGAACTGAAAGGGAAGGTACCGAGTCCGACCGATCCGCCCGACGGCTGTCGGTTCCACACGCGGTGTCACCGGGTGATACAGCCCGACGAGTACGATCTCGAACAGTCACACTGGCGGGCGCTGTTGACGTTCCGGGATCGCGTCGTCGAGGGTAGCGTCGACGTCGCGAAGACGCGACGCGCGCTCGACACCGACAGCGACGGCGAGGATACGGTCTCCGACGCGAAGCTCGAACGCGAACTCCGGACGGAGTTCGACCTCCCCGAGACGCTCTCGGATCGGTCGGCCGAGGACACGCTCGCCGAGGCGCTCGATCGGCTCGTCGCGGGCGACCGCGATCGGGCGGGCGAGCTGCTCTCGACGTTCACCACGCCCTGTGAGGAATCGAAACCCGAACTGACCGACCGCGGGACGAACCACCAGGCCTCGTGTTTCCTCACCGAGAACGAGGCACCGTTGCAGGACGTCGCGGACCTCCGGGCCGACTGACGATCACCGCCGGCGGTTCGTCGAACTCCTTCGACCGAACGAGGGGTCCGCCGTCGCTGCTCGAAAACGAGAGACCGGCATCGATCGATCCCGTACGATCGGGGCCTCAGCCGTCGCCGTGGGGATCGGTGATGACGACTTCCTGATCCTCGACGTCGACGTTGATCAGGGTCTTCACGTCGTACGGACTGTCGTCGAGTTCGTTGCCGCCGCCTTCTTTCTTGATGACTGCGACGACGTCGACGATCTCCGCGCCGATCTCCTCCAGCGCGCCGGTGATCCCGCGGAGCGTCCCCCCAGTAGAAAGCACGTCGTCGAGCAGGAGGACCCGATCGCCCGCGTCGACGTCGTTGACGTACATTTCGTTTTCGGAGTAGCCCGTGACCTGCGAGAGCGCGACCTCACCATCCAGCCCGTACTGGCGCTTGCGGACCACCACGAGCGGGATGTCGGTCATCAGCGAGGTCGCCGTGGAGATGTGGATGCCCATCGCGGCGGGTGTCACGATCTTGTCGACGTCTTCGAGCGCGGCCTTCCGGATGATCTTGATGACGATCTCGCGCAGGAGTTCGGGTTCGAGCATCGGGACGCCGTCACTGATCGGATGGACGAAGTAGTGATACCCTTCCTTCTCGATGATCGGCGCGTCGAGCAGCGAGTCCCGAAGCTGATTCATGCTGCCGATACACCGACTCGTCGGTAAAACTTGACGGTCGTCGGTCGTGCGCCACGCTCGCTAACCCATCGGTAGTATCGACGCCTGGCCCCATCGAGAGATGGGTTTTTACCGCCCGCTCGTCAACCCTCGATCATATGGCCACGACGCCACGCGAGCGGTTCCGACAGAACGCCACGGGGATCGCCTCGACGGTGGTGACGGGGGTCTGGCTCGCGGCCATGCTCACCGGTCAGGGCTGGTGGCTCGCGGCGCTGCTGTTCGGTTACATCGTCGTCGTCCCGGTCGTCTCGATGCTGTTCGGCGACGACGAGGACTGGGAGGAACACGCCGACGAGGACTGGACGGACGAGGAGTACTGGGAGGACAGCTGGACCGGTGGTGGCTGGACGGCCGACGAATCGTCCAGTGACCCACCGGAGACCGACAACCAAGACGCCCTCGAAACGCTCAGAAACCGCTACGCCCGCGGCGAGCTCACCGACGAACAGTTCGAGCGAAAAGTCGAGCGACTCCTCGATACCGAGTCCATCGAAACCGTCGAGGATCAGTATCGCGAACGCGAGCGATTGCGGGAGTAGTGCAGACGATCGGTTCGGCCCTCCTTGGTTCGCCAGCTGTCCGTTATCGCCGCCGAAAAATGGGAATTGCACCGCGTCGTTCAGCTCACTCCAGATGAGGGAAGCGAGAACGGCTTAGTTAGGAGTTTTGGTTGTTGCCGCCGCCACTCACATCGGTGCTGAAGAGCGTCGCCGAGTTACCCTCATCGTCATCGTAAACAACGCTCACAGATTCGCTGGGACTCAGACCAGTCGCAATCTGAGCACCAGCCGTGATTTCATCGCCGCCCACAGCGTCCTGTCGAGTGCCGTCCACGACAGTGTAGATATTTGCGCCGTTTAGCGTGTCTCCTCCGCCCATCGTTATCGTACCACTATCATAGGTGAAGGTGGCTTGTGGTGCATCCTGCTGATTCCCGAAAACGCCAGTGGCGAACGCGCCCACCACGGCGGCGAGGATGACGACCACAGCGATCATCAGGACGACACCGATGACTGGGCTGACTGCACGTGAATCCGATCGAAGTTCGTTGATTCGTTCTCTCATTTTGGTTTCGCTCACCCACCAGCCACGGACTCGGCGGCTCTCGACGCGTTCCAACCGTTCGGCTGCTGCCGCCGCCGGAGTTCGTTTCGCGCTGGTGTGGGCCACGAGTTGCGCAATATCCTATATAATATTTCGCCCGGTGGTTGGAGATATCATTGTCGGGCTACGTCGCTCGTCGACACACTCGCTCGATCCGAGTGATCCATCTCGATGAGGCGTATGTCACGAACGATCCGGTGAGGACGGATTTGAGAACGATTAAGTCTCGCCGTTGGCTGATTCGAGGTGTGTCTCTCGCGACGCTCGCCGCGCTCCCCGTGGCCCCGACGGTCGGCCAACTCGGAATCGGCAGCGTCGCCCAAGCTGGCTCCGAGCCGGTGGCTGCGGTGCTGTTCGCCGCACTCGGACTGCCCTTTCTCGGCGCGCTGGTCGTCCTCCCGCTGTATCGCGTGCTCGGCGAACGCGTCGCGTACGTCGCGGCCGCGGTCGCGCTCGCCTCGTTCGGCCTCGTTGCGAGTCAGTACGGTGCGGAGGGGACGGTTTCAGTTCCGTGGATACCCACCTTCGACGTCTCGCTCACGCTGTATCTCGACGGGCTCTCGCTGCTGATCGCGCTGCTCGCCAGCGGGATCGGGGTGCTGATCTTCACCTACTCCGGGAGCTACATGCACGACGAACCCGGGCAGGCGCGCTACTACGCCACCCTGCTCGCGTTCATGGGCTCGATGCTCGGAGTCGCGCTCGCGTCCGATCTCATCTCGCTGTTCGTCTTCTGGGAGCTCACCAGCATCACCTCGTTCGGCCTGATCGGCCACTACCGCGATGACGCGAGTTCGCTGTACGCCGCCCGGAAGTCGATGCTGATCACCGTCTCGGGTGGACTGTTCATGCTCGTCGGCTTCCTCCTCCTCAACTACGTCTCCGGCGAGGCGCTCACGAACGCGACGTTCACCCTCGTCGGCACGCCCGACTCGCTGATCGCGAACGCCGATGCGATCCGCGCCGCGCTCCGCGAGACAGGACTGTTCGTGCCCGTGCTCGGACTGATCGCGATCGGCGCGGCCGCCAAATCCGCACAGGTTCCATTCCACCTCTGGCTCCCGAACGCGATGGAGGCCCCGACGCCCGTCTCGGCGTTCCTCCACTCCGCCACGATGGTCAAGGCCGGCGTCTACCTCATCGGCCGGGTCAGACCGCTGCTCGTCGGCGAGGAGTGGATGCTGCTCTTTGGCACTCTGGGTCTCGTCACGATGACCGTCACGGCGCTGCTCGCCGTCGGCGCGAGCGACATCAAGGAACTCCTCGCGTACTCGACGGCCTCCCACCTCGGACTCATCACCGCGGGCTTCGGCTTCGCCAACCAGCTCGGCGCGGAAACAGGTGTATTCCACATCCTGAATCACGCGCTGTTCAAGGCGACCCTCTTTCTCGTCGCAGGGATCGTCGCCCACGAGGCTGGCACCAGAGCGATCGACGAACTCGGCGGCCTCCGCCACGACCTCCCGATCACCGCCGTCATCACGGCGATCGCGGCGCTCGGAATGGCCGGCCTCCCGCCGTTCAACGGCTTTTACTCCAAGGAACTCCTGTTCGAGGCGGCCTACGAGGTCGCCCACACGGACGGCGGACTCATGTGGCTGTACCCGATCGTCGCAGTAGTAGGAAGCGTCTTCACCTTCCTCTACTCCATTCGGTTCCTCTGGCTGTTCATGGGAGAAAAACCCGCCGGGCTCGGCGAGGTCCACTCCCCGCCCGCTCTGCTGGTCGCGCCGCCGGCCGTGCTCGCGGCGCTCGCCGCGGTCGTCGGGATCGATCCCCAGCTCGCCGTCGATACGATCGTCCAGTCGGCGTTCGAGGGCACGGTCGCCGGTGAGGCCCACACGATGAGCGTCCACCTCCCGACCGAACTCAAACCCGCAGTCGTGATGAGCGCGATCACGATCGCCGTCGGTATCGCGGCGTCGCCGTTTTACGACCGCATCCGCGATGGCGTCCGGTGGCTGAGTCGCGGCCCGCTCTCGGCGAACTGGTACTACGACGGCGCGGTCGACGGTCTCGAACACGCGAGCGCGCTTTCGCTCCCGCGAGTCCAGACCGGCTACTTCCGGACGTACGCGATCTGGACGCTCGCCGCGACCAGCCTGCTCGCGCTCGGTGGCTATCTTGCGGCGGGCGTCTCGCTGCCCCCCTTTACTGGGCTCTCCATCGCGCTCCCGGTCGTGATCGTGCTCGCGGTGGCGGTCATCGGCGCGGCCGCGGTCGGCGTCGCTCCCTCCCACGTCGCGGGCGTGCTCACGCTCTCGGTGCTCGGATTCATGATCGCGCTGTTTTACGTGCTCTCGAACGCACCCGATCTCGCACTCACCCAGCTGGCCGTCGAGACCCTCGTGCTGGTGCTCTTCCTCCTCGTGCTCGACAAACTCCCCGCGTTCTACGGCGACCTGAACCGGTCACGGGCGATCCGTGACGGCGTCCTCGCGACCGGGGTCGGCGCGACGGTGTTCACGACGGTGCTGGTGGCGACCGCCGCGAGTCCGAACGACGTGATCGCGGAGTTCTTGATCGAGCGCGCGCCGGTGCCGAAAGAACACGGTCCTCTCATCACGGAGTTCGGCGGCGGCGGGAACATCGTCAACGTCATTCTGGTGGACTTCCGAGCGTTCGACACGATGGGCGAGATTGCGGTCGTGGCGATGGCGGCGCTGTCGGTACTCACGCTGATCGCCATGCGCGGCCGGGGGGAGTCGTCGTGAGCGCCCCCGACGCCGACACCACGGTGATCGCCAAGACCGTCACCAGAGTGGTGTTCCCGCTCATCCTGCTGACCGCGATCGCGCTCCTGTTCCGGGGCCACAACCTTCCGGGAGGTGGGTTCATCGCGGGCGTGCTCACGGCGGCGGCGTTCGCGCTGCTGTACGTGATCTACGGGCTGGACTTCGTGGAGACCGAACTCCTCGATCGCGGTGGCACACCCACGACCGCCGCTGGACCCACGATCGTCTCCGACTACCGGCTCGCCTTTGCGGCCGGGCTCGGACTCGCGATTACGGGCGGTCTCGCCGCCATCGCGCTCGGCCAGCCGTTCCTCACCCAGGCCGTAGTCTTCCTCCACGATCTTCCGCTCTACAAGGAGCTGGAGGTCGCGAGCGCGTTCGTCTTCGATCTCGGGGTGTATCTCGTGGTCGTCGGCGCACTCCTCACGATCCTCGCGGTGGTGGGTGCGGAATGACGCAGTTCGTGCTCGCGGGCGTGCTCGGTCTCCTGTTCACGGTCGGGACCTTTCTCGTCCTCCGACGAGACATCGTCAGGGTCGTCTGGGGCGTGACCATCATCGCCCAATCCGCGAACGTCTACCTGGTCACGATGGGTGGGCTTTCTGGTACCGTGCCGATCGTCGGTCACGGACCGCCAGCGAACCCCGGCAGCGTCACCGACCCGCTGGTGCAGGCACTCGTGCTGACCGCTATCGTCATCGGCTTTGGCACTACTGCGTTCGCGCTCGTGCTCACCTACCGGGTGTACGAGGAACACGGCACGATCGACCTCGACGAGCTCGGCGAGACGGGAGGCGAGGTCTGAATGGCCGCCCAGGTCGTTATCGCGCCGCTGCTGGTCGCGCTCGTGACTGCCGTCCTGACCCTCCTGCTCCGTCGGTTCTCGCGCGCCCAGCGTGCGGTGAGCCTCGCAGGTGCGCTCGGCTACGCGGCGAGCGTGGCGCTGCTCGTCGCGGCCGTCGCCGACCAGTCGATCCTCGTCTACCAGCTCTCGGGATGGCGCGCACCGTTCGGCATCACCCTCGTGGCCGACGCGCTCTCGGTGTTCATGCTCGGGCTCACGGCGGTCGTCTCGCTCGCCGCGGCCGTCTTCTCCGCCGGATACATGAGCGAGTACGGCCAGCAGCTCTCCTATCACGCGCTGTACCACCTGCTGGTGGTCGGTGTCACCGGCTCGTTCCTCACAGGTGATATTTTCAACCTGTTCGTCTGGTTCGAGGTCATGCTGCTGTCGAGTTACGTGCTCGTCGTCTTCTACTCGGGGCCGGAACACACCCGTGCGGCGCTCCAGTACACCGTACTGAATCTGATCGGAAGCGCGGTGATGCTGCTCGCGATCGGCGGGCTCTACTCGACGACCGGCACGCTCAACATGGCCGACATGGCCCGCCGGCTCGCCAACCCCGCGGAGTTCGGCATCGACCCGGTTCCCGTCCTGGGGATCGCCGCCATTCTGTTCGCGGTGTTCGCGCTCAAGGCCGGGATCGTCCCCTTCCAGTTCTGGGTACCCGCTGCCTACCGCGCCGCGCCCGCTCCGGTGTCGGCGATGCTCGCTGGTGTCACCAAGAAAGTCGGCATCTACGCGATCATCCGGCTCTACTTCACCGTCTTCGCGGCCGCGAGCCTCCCGGCCGGCCTCTCGCTGCCCGGGTTCGGCGGCGACTCCTTCCTCGCCTTCTTCGGCCCGATCATGTTCGTGATGGCCGCGGCGAGTATCGTCCTCGGCGGTGTGGGGGCAGTGAGTCGAGTGGACCTGGACGGCGTGCTCGCGTACTCCAGCATCGGTCAGATCGGGTTCGTCGTGCTCCCGCTCGCGATCGCCGCGACAGTACCGGAGGTGCGCGAGCTCGGGATCGCGGCGGCGCTGATCTACGCGCTCAATCACGGCCTCGCCAAATCGATGCTGTTCCTCGCGAGCGGCACAGTACGAGAGGCCGTCGGCTCGGTCCGATTCGAGTATCTCGGTGGACTCGCGCGCCGCACACCGATCCTCTCGATCGGCTTCTTCGTCGGCGCGCTCGCACTGGTCGGGATCCCGCCGCTGTCGGGCTTTTTCGGCAAACTGCTCGTCTTCCAGACTGCCGCCGACGCCGGGGCCGTGGGTGGGCAGGGAGCGACGATCGCGCTCGCTCTCGCATTGGGTGGCGCGATCCTCACAGTCGCGTACTTCTCTCGTGCATGGAACGAGGGATTCTGGGGCACCCAGTCCGAGGCCGTTCGGACGGCGACGTACTCGCCGACTCTCGTGGCGGTCGTGATCGCACTCGCAGCGGCGCTCGTGATCGTCGGTATCGGCTTCGATCCCGTACTGCGTGCGGCCAACGCCGCCGCGTCGGCGGCGGTGGATCGAGGCACGTACGTCGATAGCGTGCTCCCGGAGGTGTCGCCATGAGACGGTGGCCGGCACTCGGTGTCGTGCTCGCGGTGCTTTGGCTGTTCGTCCGTGGGATCGAGCTCACTCCCGTGCTGATCGCCGAGGAGTTCCTGATCGGGCTCGCCATCGGCCTCCCGATCGCGTTCGTCTTCCGGCGGTTCTACGCGACCGAGTTCGCGCTCGCGGGGACGCTCCGGATCGTTCCGTACGTCGGGCTCTACCTCGCGGTGTTCGCGAAAGAGCTGATCGTGGCGAACGTCGACGTCGTCTACCGGGTGCTCTCGCCGTCGATGCCGATCGAGCCCGACGTGGTCGCGGTCCCCCTCCGAGTCGAATCCGACGTCGCGATCACCACGATCGCCAATTCGATCACCCTGACACCCGGAACGCTCACGATGGATTACGACGACGCAACCAACACACTCTACGTTCACGGTATCACTGGTCGGAATCGGAAGGGCGTCCTCGCCCCGATCCGAACGTGGGAGGATTACGCGCTCGTGATCTTCGACGAGGACGCGAGTCCCGACGACACGCCGCCCGCTCCACGGGGTGATCTCGGTGGCGACTGATATCCCTGTGTTCCTCGATCTCGCGATCACGATCGGGCTCGTGATCGCGAGCGGCGTCACCCTGCTGGCGGGCTACCGGGTGATCCGCGGGCCGACCACGCCCGATCGGGTAGTGGGGCTCGACGCCATCGGGACCAACGTCGTCGCGGTCGCGGTCCTGTTCGCGCTCCAGACCGGCCGTGGCTTCTTCATCGACGTGGGCCTCGTGCTCGCCATCATCGGGTTCATCAGCACGGTTGCGGTCGCCCGCTACGTCACCGACGGAGACATCATCGAATGAACACGATCCACGCACTCATCGTCACGGTACTCATCGCTATCGGCAGCGGATTCTTGCTCGTCGGCACGATCGGACTGCTCCGATTTCCCGACGTCTACAACCGGATGCACGCCACCAGCAAGGCCACCACGCTCGGCGCGGCCTCGCTGTTTCTGGCGGGGGCGGTCTACTTCGGGCCACAGGAAGTCGGCGGTGCCGGACTGACCTCGCTGGTGGGGATCGTCTTCCTCTTCCTTACTGTGCCGACCGGCGCACACGTCATCTCCCAGGCCGCAGAACGCATGGGCGTCGCGTTTCACGGCGACGCGTCGTGGCCGGACGACCCGCCGGACCGCGAGCAGTGATCGCAACCGTATTGTGCGAGAGCGGTGACGCGTTCGGATACCGGCCGGCGATCCGTCGGCCCGACCCCCGCTCCCTGTAATCACTCATGTCCACCGAGTCCTCCCGATCGACGCTCGCCGTCGGTTTCCGCGATCGCCTCGCCACTGTCGCGGCCCGTCCGGGACTGGTCGTCGCCGCGATCACCGTCCTCGCGCTCGCTGTCCGGCTGTTCGCGCTCGGCGCGCGGGCCGCCCATCAGGACGAGGCCCGGGTGGCGTTCTGGGCGTACCGCTACATGGAGTCGGGCGTCTACTGGTATCGCCCGATCGTCCACGGCCCGTTTCTGACGATCGTCGACAGCTACGTGTTCTCCATTTTCGGGGCTTCTGACTTCACGATGCGGTTGGTTGTCGCCGTCGTTGGCGGTCTGCTCCCGCTTGCGGCGCTACTCTTTCGCCATCGACTTCGGAATGGCGAAACGATCGCGCTGGGCCTCGTGCTCGCCGCGAACCCCATTCTGCTCTACTACTCGCGGTTCTATCGGAACGATCTGCTGCTTGCGGGGTTCATGCTCGTCGCGTTCGGGTTTTTCGTCCGCGCGTACGACCACCGCCGGCCGGCGTTCCTCTATCTCGGAACTGCCGCGTTCGCGCTCGCGTTCACCACCAAAGAGAACGCTCTGCTCTACCCGGTCACGTGGCTCGGTGCGACCGCGTTACTCTTCGATCGTCGGGTGCTCGTCGGCCGGATGGACAGTTGGGGACTCCGACGATCGGTCGTCGGGCGGGCACGACAGGTCGGGGGCGCGCTCCGGTACTGGGGACTCCATTTCGCGCTCGCGGTCGTGGAGTTCTTCGCCATCT
The DNA here is from genome assembly GCF_000336935.1 of Halococcus salifodinae DSM 8989. NCBI lineage: Archaea > Methanobacteriati > Methanobacteriota > Halobacteria > Halobacteriales > Halococcaceae > Halococcus > Halococcus salifodinae. The sequence continues at coordinate 58,228 of NZ_AOME01000074.1, forward strand.
TCGTGTTCTTCTACGCGCCGCGTGGCGAGGCGGCCGGCGCGGACCCGACGCTCGGCGCGACGCTCGCCGATCCGACGCTGCTGCCTGCGCTGGTCGGCGAGTCGGTCCTCGGGTCGTGGAACGCCTTTCTCGGCCAGTGGGGCAGCGGCAACCAGGAATCGTATCTCTCGACTGCGGGCCAGTTGTGGTCGGTGCTCCTTGCGGGTGCGCTGGTCCTGCTTGCGCTCGCGGTCGTGGGATTCCTCGTGGATCGCTACACCGGCGAGCAGCCCCGTGACGTCGTGGCGTTCGCGGCGTACTGGGGCGTCGCCAGCGCGATCGGCTATCCGATCGCCGTCGACAACCCGTTCCCGTGGGAGGTGATCCACGTCGTCGTGCCGCTTGCAATCCCGGCGGCGGTCGGGTTCGCCCTGATCGGCCGCGTTGGCCTCGAAAGCGTCGACGAGGGCGACACCCTCGCCGCGGTCGCCGCAGCGGTCGTCGTGATCGCGCTCGTCGGTCAGGTCGGCGTGACCGCCTACGACACCTCGTTCGCCGAACCACAGAGTCCGGACAACGAACTCGTCCAGTACGCCCAGCCCGCGAGCGAGATGAAGCCGCTGCTCGGCGAGATTCGCGAAACCGTTACGGAAAACGACGGTACCGACGTGCTCTACTACGGCGACGATCCCGACTTCGACGGCGACGAACTCTACGCGCCGAACCCCGCCTCCCACGACACGCCGATCGCTGGGAACGGGTGGTTCGAGCGCCTGCCCTTCGCGTGGTATCTCGAAGCTTACGGCGCGGAAACGAACAGTACGGCCGACGCAGCGGCGGTCCAGCGAGCGGTGGCGAGCGGCGACCGACCCCCGGTCGTGATCGCGTTCGATCGGGTGCCGTCCTGTGAAAAGGAGTACGACGACGCCACCGACATCGATCGATTCCTCGAAGGGTACGAACGCCACGAAGTCGATCGATTCCTCTACGACAGTGGCTGTACCATCAGCAGCGTCGCGGTCTACGTCGACGAAGACCGAAACTCGACGGCGTAACTCCGTGATTAGCCTCTCGGAGCGGCTTTCAGTCGAGTTCGTCAGCCAGTTCTTCGGTGACGCGCGCACCGAGCCCGGATTTGTTGCTAGCGTACTCGCTCGTCTCGTCCTCGCGGACCACGAGCGCGCGGGTGTCGGTCTCGCCCATCACGCTCGCGTCGTTGGCGACGACGAACGCGAGCCCCGCACGTGACTGGATCTCGCGTGCGGCAGCGATCATCGCCTCGTCGTCGCCGCTCGTCTCGGTTTTGAATCCGACGATCGGGAGGTCGGGGTGGGCGTCCCGAACCGTGTCGATCAGTTTCGGGGTCGGTTCGAGTTTGAGCGTCAGCCCGTCCTGACCGGATCGAATTTTCTCGTCGCTTCCCTCGACGGTGTAATCACCGATCGCCGCCACCGAAACGAGCGCGTCAGCCCCCGCGACGGACTCCTCGACTGCCGCCACCATCTCCGCGGCGCTCTCGACGCGCTTGACCGTCGCGTAGGGAACGTCACCGCCGTCGTGGACGAGCGTGACGTCCGCACCGCGAGTGTAGCACGCCCGCGCGACCGCCCGGCCGGTCTTCCCCGACGAGCGGTTGGTCAACACCCGCACCGGATCGATCGCCTCGGATGTGGGCCCACTCGTGACCACCACGTGCCGGCCGGCGAGCGGCGTCTCGCCGGTGGCGCGCGCGGCTCCGAGGACGATCGCCTCCTCGGTCGCGATCTTCGCCTTTCCCTCCTCGATCCGGGGCGAGACGAATTCGACGCCCCACGACTCGACCCGCTCGATCGCGTCGAGAACGCCGGGATGGTCGTACATCGGCTCGTGCATCGCGGGTGCGACGACCACCGGGACGTCCGCCCCGAGTGCGGTCGTCGCACACGTCGTGACGGGCGTGTCGTCGATCGCTGCCGCGATCTTCCCGACGGTGTTCGCGGTCGCGGGCGCGAGCAAGAGGACATCGGCCCAGCCCTCGCGGCCGCAGAGCGCGACGTGCTCCACCGATCCCGTGATCTCGGTCACGACGGGCTGGTCGGTGGCGAACTCCACGGCCCAGGGATGGACGATCCCCTGGGCACTCTCGGTCATCACGCCACGGACTGCGGCTCCCTGGCGACGGAGTTCGTGAGCGAGCTCGACGGTCTTGACCGCCGCGATCGATCCCGTGATCCCGAGCGCGACGTTCACTCCGCGCAACATCCTCTGAGCATGGGTTGTCTCGCGGTTTAAATCCGCCGTCAAGCACTCGGTGTCGAAAAATAGTGGACGCCGTCACGATTCCGCGGGGTCTGGCTGGCGTGACCCTCTCAGCGTGACTGTCGCACCGCAACCACGCCGAGTGTGGCGAGCGCGACGGCCCCGAGGAGCACGAAGACGATCTGGACGATCCCGATCCCGAACCCGCTCGTGGCCTCGCTCTCACCCGTCGCAGGGGCGACAGTCGTCGAGCCGTTTGCGGAGACGTTCTCCGCGGGCGTGATCGTTGACGGCGCGTCGGTGGTCGTGGCCCCTGTCCCGTTCGCCGATGCGTTCGCCGTGGCGTTGCTCGGGATCGTGCCGTTCGTCGTTGCGTTGCCTGTTGTGGCGTTCGTTGCGTTCCCTGCCGTTGCGTTGGCCGCCGTCGCGTTGGCCGCTGTGACGTTGCTCGCGGTCGTGTTGTTCGCTGCCGTCGCCGTGCCGTTCGCCACCGTCGGTGGCGACGCGACCGGCGTCAGCGTCTGCTGGATAGGGGGAGACGCGTCGGCCGACACGTTCACCGATCCGCCGGCCGCGCCGGCAGCGTCGGCGAGTGGGGCGAACGTCCCGAACTGCGTGAGATTGGTGGCGGTCGCCGTGTTCGCTGCGGTGTCGGTTTCGGCCCCGTTGACCTCGGTCCAGTACTCGCCGTCGTGGCGGAACACCGTGACCGACGAGGCGTTCGACCCCTCGTAGCTCGTCGTCATCGAGAGCTCCGAGCCCCCGCCGCCGGTGCCTGTCACCTCGACGAACGTCCCGAGGCTCTGGGTTCCCTGCGGGATTTCAGGTGGCGATGTCGACGATCGCAGCCCGACGTTGCGCTCGGTCAGCGAGACGGTCGTAGTGGACAGTCGGAGATCGGTGACGGTGTTCGTGCCGTCGTTCCGGAGCGAGTAGTAGTCCCACCGCGTGTTGTTCCGTGCGGTGTTGTCGGTCACGGTGTTGTTCTCGCTCTCGCGCTCGAAGTGGATTCCCCACTTGTTCTCGACCGCGACGTTGTTCCGAAGGGTGTTGTTCTGACTCTCGCCGCCGACCGCGATTCCGAGTCCGTTGCCGTACGCCGTGTTGTCGACCATCCGGTTGTCGTTCGCGTTCGCGAGCGTGATTCCCTGGGTGTTGTTGTCCACGACCGTTCCGCGGATCGTGCTGCCATCGACACCGAGGTAGAACACGCCGACCGTCCAGTTGTTCGTCTGGACGCGTCTGATGGTCACGTTCTCGACTGCGCGCGACGAGCCGTTGGCGTGGATCGCGTGGCCCGACCCACTCCCCTGGAGGCTGTGGCCCGCGCCGTCGAGGGTCACGTTGCTCGCCGTGATCGTGAGACAGTTGCCGTCACCGCCCGTGACGTTCTCCGTCAGCACGTACGTCCCGGACGCGTTGATCGTCCGACACGAGTCGACCCCAGTCGCGTTCCCCGCGCTCTGTGCGCCGGCGAGGCCCACCAGCGACCCGGTTGCGCCCGCGAGCAGCGCCACCACCACGACGCCGACGAGCAGCGTCCGCCAATTCTCCGTTCCATTGCTATCGAAACCGGGACGTCTTCGCATTAGTCGTCGAATTCGTACAAAAGCGGTGCGTATGTATCTCCCGGTATCGACCGGGCGAAACCATCGCTCGGAAGGATATCGGGGCGATCTATGTCGAGAAGACAACGCTTACACGCCACGGACACGAGACGTTGCCGTGGAGAGCGTCGAAGTCAGCACCGTGGTCTACTTGCCCCCCGAGGAGACCTACGAGTTCCTGCTGGATTTCCCGGGCTACGCGAACTACTCCGAGTATCTCACTGGTGTCGAGAGCCACGGCGACGGCTCGCCCGGCACGGAGTACGATCTCCGCTTCGCGTGGTGGAAACTCACCTACACGGCGCGCTCGCGCGTCACCGCGGTCGACCCCCCGAACCGGATCGACTGGCAGGTCACGAAGGATATCGACGCTCGCGGCCGCTGGACGGTCACGGCCGTCGACTCGCCGACAGGCCGCGAACACGCTTCCGAGGTCCGGCTCCGGATCGAGTTCGACGCCGATTCGGTCGATCCGAGCGGGTTCGATCTCCCACGGCTCGTCTCGCTGTCGTGGGTGGTCGACAAAGTGAAACCGCTCATCGAACGCGAGGCCGAGCGCGTGGTCGAACGGATCGTCGCCGACATCGAGGGCGAATCGCGGCCGGTGGATCTGACGGTTCACACGACGCCCGACAGCACCTGATTGCGCTCGCTTCGTCGACCTCGACCACCACGGTTGCCACTGTCCAGTCTCGTCTTTTTCTTTGATTTCCTCGCAGTTCGACCGCCGAGCCACGTCGCGAACTACCCGTAGGTGGCGTCCCAGCGGGTCGCTTTCCGGAGGTTGCCGCAGTCGTTACACTTCACCCGGCCCATCGTGTCCATCGCGTTGTCGAGCGTCTCACAGTTCGCACAGAAGTAGCCGTACTTGTGCTCCTCGCCGAAGTCGGGCTGGGTGTAGCTCGTGAAAAAGGGCCCCTTCGACCCGCGCTCGACCTCCTCTTCGTTGACGTACATCTCCTGACCGTCGGGGGTCGTTACGGGTCCCTCGGCGATGTCGGGTTCGGAATCGGCCGCCGCAGTGCCGGCCTTCATGTAGATGTTCTCGACGTAGGTCTCGTCGTCGATTTCGACTTCGTCGGTGTCGACCATCTCGAAATCGAAGTCCTCGTAGAAGTCGTTGCCCTCCGCGTTGTCTTCAATGACTTTCGCACGGAGCTGGGAAGCTCCCATGTCGAACAGCGCTTCCCGGGTCGCCTCGAACAGTTCGGTCCCGATCCCCTCACCACGGTAGGCCGGATCGACGTGGAGCCAGAGCAGGTCGCCGTTGCCCCCGTCGGTCACGAGATCGCTCTCGGAGAACCCGCGGATCTCACCCTCGTCCTCGGCGACGAGAAGCAGCGCGTCGGGCTCGTCGATCTTGGTTGCGATACCGTCCGTGTCGTACCATTCGGTGATCGCACTCTCGATCGCTCGGGGACTGAGCGAGTACGACGCCTCCATCGAGTCCCGCGCGATCCGTCTGATCGCTTCGCCGTCGTCGCGGGTGGCTTCTCTCAGTTTCATACCACTATTTCGACGTTCGAACGCATAAACCCCGGTGCCGATCGAGCTCTGGCGATTACCCGTTCGGGACCAGACCGACGGACCGTTCGGTGCCATCGAACACGTTGTCGTAACGCTAAAGAGTCGAACATTCGTCTAGTGGACTAACATGACCATCGTACGAGTGTTTTGGAGGGGATCACGTTGGGCGTCGAGGTGAGGGAATCGCCGGTTTCGGCCGCGTCGTTCGAGGCAATGGAGACCTTCGTCGGCGATTATCTCGCGGCCAGCGTCAACAACGAGGTCGACGGCGGTCGGATGCGGTGGTATCCGTGGCACTCCGCGGCGTACCGGTTCAACCACATCAAAAACGTGGTCGCGATCGCGACGAAGATCGCCGAGGCCGAGGGCGCGAACGTCGATGTCGTCCGGGTCGCCGCGCTCTTCCACGACGTCTCGAAGCTCGAAGCCGAACAGGACCACCACGCCGAGGCGGGCGCACGCGTCGCCCGCGAGTATCTCCACTCCCACGGCGAGTACCCCGAATCGTTCGTCGAGGAGGTGTGTACGGCGGTCGCCGACCACTCCTACCAGGGCCCGCTCGCGGAGCTCTCGCTCGAAACGCGGTGTCTCATCGAGGCCGACCTGCTCGACAAGGTGGGGGCGAACGGGGCGGTGCTGTTGGTCCTCCGGATGGGCTACGAGTCACGCACCCACATGGACGCCGCCGAGATGGTCGGGCGGGTGGCCGACCGCGGCGAGGACGTGGCTGCGCGCGTCGAGAGCGATCGGGCGGTGAGCCTCGTCCACCAGCGGCTGAAGCGCGTGAAGTGGCTGCGCGAGTGGCTCGACGACGAGATCGCCGGCGTGGATCTCGATCCCGAGGAGTGAGCCGATCGGCTCAGCCGAGCCTCAGACGAGCGGGATCGACCCACCAAGCACCGATGTCGCCTCGCCGAGGAAGAGCAGCCCGAAGACCGCGAGCACGAGCGCGCTCGCGTAGGCGATCGTCGGTCCGACACCGGTCGCCCGGCGTTCGGCCGCGACCAGCGTCGCCGGGAACCCCACGATCCAGACCACGATTCCCGCAAAGAAGCCGACGAGCAGCGTCGGGCTCCCGGTCGAGACGACGAGCACACCGGAGAGCGTCTCGCCGACGGAGGGCAGCGCCGCGAGCACGTCGATCCGGCCGGGTTCGAGCAGTCCGACGCCGACAGTGAGCCAGAAGACGATCTGGTAGGGGTTGGTGAGCGCGAGCACGAACGCCTTCCGGAACCCTCGCGAGTCCTCTGGAGTGGCCTCGTCGGCCGAAGCGGTGGCGTCACGGGCTGCGGTGTAGGCGAAATAAAGCATCAACGCACCACCGATCGCGAACGCGAGACCGCGCACGATCGGGAACCGCTCGACCACCGCGACCGCGCCGACCACCGCGAGCACGAAAAAGCAGGCGTCCGCAGTCAACGCGCCAAGCCCCGCCCAGAAGCCCGCTGTCCAGCCGCGGAGCACGCTCTCCTCGGCGATGATCGCGTTCATCGGGCCCGGCGGCGCGGCGATCGCGAGGCCGAACACCGCGCCGGCGAGAACCGTCGTCACGGCTTCCAGAACGGCCATCGATCACTTCCGCTGGCCAGTGTCAGTTGTAAACACAGCGAACGGACCTGTCTTCATCGTCATCGTCTCACAGGCGGCGACCGGCGCGAATAAGTCTGTTCATCGTGTTGATATGTGTCAACGCAGCTTAGCGCGGCGGCCGTGGCGGCCGCGGCGCGGTGGCGGATGCGGTACGGTCCTCGGTGGATGAAGGGCGAGGCGCGCGAACGAGGCCGTAGGCCGAGTGAGTAGCGACCGCAGGGAGCGCGCGGTGAGGGCTTCGGCGGTGCTGTGCGGGGCGGTTGCGGTCGCGGAAAGCGTAATATCCGCGCGAGCGATGGGCGGCGCGAGCGTAGCGAGGGCCGCCAAGCGAGCGGGGTTCGCCGCGAACGAGCGAAGCGAGTGAGCGGATGTTTTTAGTCGAGGTTTTTGCGAGGAGTGGTGGGCGAGCGAGTGAAACGAGCAAGCGCACCCGACGAAGTAAAAAAGTCGCTAGACACCCTTGCCCATCAGATGACTCCGGAGAATGTCGTCTTCTTTGTTTCCGGTGGCGGTGTTCATGAGGACCACCGTGTCGTCGCTCTCGAACTCCCCTTGTTCGGCGAGGTCCCACGCGCCGCTGGCGGCCGCCGCACAGGTCGCGCCCATCTCGATCCCCTCGTGCTGGGCCACCGTGATCGCGCTGTCGAGGATGTCCTCGTCGGGGGTCGCGACCGCACCGCCCTCCGACTCGTCGAGTGCGTCGAGGATCAGCGGGCTCGCACCGGGATCGGGAATCTCGATCCCGCCACAGATCGTATCGGGCGTGTCCCACGTCTCGTGTCGGTCGTCTCCCTCGTTCCACGCGTCGACGATCGGCGCACAGCCGCTCGACTGGGCGGCGTACATCGCGGGGAGGTCGTCAGTGAACCCGAGGTCGCGGAACTCCTTCGCACCTTTGTGCATCCCGACGAGGCCGACACCGCCGCCGGTGGGGTAGACGATTCTGTCCGGGACCTCCCTGTCGAGCTGTTCTGTGATCTCGTAGTACATCGTCTTCTTGCCCTCGTGGCGATACGGCGTGGTGAACGAGCTCGTGGAGTACCACTCCTCGCCCTCAGGCCGATCGTCCATCGCGTCGGCACAGGCCGCGGCGGCGTCCTCGAACCGACCCCCGACCACGGTCATGTCGCCACCGTGGACGTTGATCATCGCCTTGTTCACGAAGTTCGCCCGCGAGGGGACGAACACGTGTGAATCGAGCCCCGCGCGGGCGGCGTACGCCGCGGCCGACTGGCCGGCGTTGCCCGCCGAGGTGAGTACGATGTCGCTCGCGCCGTGCTCGCTCGCGGCCGACACCGCGAGCGCGTGGCCGCGATCCTTGAACGAGCCCGTCGGATTGCGGCCCTCGTCCTTGATCACGACGCGCCCGACGCCGAGCTCGTCGGCGAGATCAGGACACTCGATCAGCGGTGTGGTGCCCTCGTCCATCGTCACCGCCGCCGCACGCGGGATCGGGAGCAGCTCCTCGTAGCGCCACTGGCCGTCGAACGGCCGATCTTCGAGCTCCGCGCGCGTGAGATCGATTTCCGCGTAGTCGTACGTCGGATCGCAGATCCCGCCACACTCGGGACACTCGTGAGTCACCGACTCGGCGTCGAACTGCTCGCCGCAGTCGGTACATTCGAGCCCGTCGAACGCCGCGGTCGTCTCCATACATCGAGACGGGTCGGGAGCGACAAATGGGTTCCCGTCCGACTAGAATCACCGAGGCCATTCTGGACTGTTGTCAGTGAAATCGTCTTCGAGACCGACAGTCTCGATACGGCTTCCGAGACCACACTGATGCCGACGCCAGTGAAAACCGCAAGCCACACGCCTCCCCGACCGACTCCCTCATTCGCTCCGCTCACTTCGTTCACACCGCTCGTTCAGTCATCCCTCGCACGCGAGTTGCGCGCCGACGAGCGGCGTCTGCTCACGGCGCTTCGCGCCGTTCGCACGGCCAGCGGGACGGTACTGCCGTCCCGCTCGGCGCAGCCGTGCGCCAACCGCACGGTTGCCTCTCCAGTTCGTGACACGCCGTCAAGCCCGATGGGAGGCGTTTTGTCCCCGGCGATCGGAGCCGATCCATGACTCGGGTCATCGTCGTCGGCGGCGGGCTCGCAGGGCTGACCGCGGCCCGTCACCTCGCCCGCGCGGGGATCGACGTCCAGGTGTTCGAGCGCCGGAGTTCGGTCGGCGGCCGCGTTCGGAGCCGTCACGAGGACGGGTTCGTGCTCGATCGGGGGTTCCAGGTGCTGTTCACGGCCTACCCGGCGGCGAAGCGCGAACTCGACCTCGCTTCCCTCGATCTCCACGAGTTCACACCCGGCGCGACGCTTGCGCGACCGGGCCATCGAACCACACTCGCCGACCCACTCCGCGATCCTGGCTCGCTCACCAACACGCTGTTCAACCGCGATCCCACGCTCTTCGACAAGCTCCGAATCCTCTCACTCCGCCAGGAATTCGCTGACCGGGACGAGGCCGACCTCTTCGCCGGCGACGACCGATCGATCCGCGCACTCCTCGCCGATCGTGGGTTCTCGGAGCCGTTCGTCGAGCGCTTTTTCGCCCCCTTCTACGGCGGGATCACGCTCGACCGGGACCTCTCGACCTCGGCCGCGGTGTTCGGCTACACCTTCCGGATGCTCGCCGAGGGGTCGATCGCGATCCCCGCCGACGGAATGGGTGCGATCCCCGCACAGCTCGCCGACGCCGCCCGCGACGCCGGAGCCGAAATCACGCTCGACACACCCGCCGAGGCGATCGAAACGCCCGAAAGTGGGGCTGGAGCGATCGACGCGACGACCGCCTCGACCGACGAAGTGACGGTCGAGACCGGTGGCGAGACCCACGAGGCCGACGCGGTCGTCGTCGCCACCGATCCGCAGTCTGCCCGCGACCTCACCGGCGTCGCGTCGATCCCGACCGACGCCCGCGGCTGCGTGACTCAGTATTTCTCGCTGCCGACCCACGACGCGCTCGACACCGGACGGAAACTCCTGCTCAACGCCGAAGAGGACGGCCCGAACCACGTCGCGCCGCTCTCGGCGGTGGCCCCCGAGTACGCTCCCGAGGGCCGGGAACTCCTGAGCGCGACCTTCCTCGGCGACCCAGACGAGAGCGACGATGAACTCGCCAGACAGGTCAAGCGGACGCTCGCGGCGTGGTACCCCGAGCGACGCTTCGACGACCTCACCCATCTCCGCACGGACCGGATCCCGTTCGCCCAGATCGCCCAGCCGCCCGGCTTCTACCGTGACGCGCCAGCCGTCGACGCTCCAGCCGGCCCTGTCTATCTCGCCGGCGATCACACCCGGTGGTCGTCGATCCACGGCGCGATGGACAGCGGCCGCGCGGCCGCCCGCGCGGTGCTCGACTCAGAGTAGCTCTCGAAACTCGCCAAGCGACGGAAATTCGAGTGTCTCGTCCCGATCCTCGTCACGAACCACCGGTCGAAATCGCTCGATGTCGGTGACCAGCGGCGAGCGTTCGAGCGTTTTGTGACCGTGACCGCCGTTGACAGCGACACCGCTCGCGAGTCGGGTGAACGCCGGGAGCACGAGCACGTCCGCACCGTGGTAGATACCCTCGCCGAGGAGATAGCAGGGCCAGTCGTCACCCTCGATGGTGATCTTCGGGTGGTCGTGACCGACGACGTACCGCTCGGCCTCGCGATCGGGTGGCTCGTGGCCGTGAAGGATCGTCGTCTCTCCCGCCGAGAACGCGGTCGGGGTCGGACCGTCCCACACCCCATCGAGCATCGTATCGTGATTGCCTGGAGTGACGACCAGCCGTGCGCCGGCGTTCTCGACGACGGCTTCGACCTCCCGAAACGCCTCGCGCGCCGCGGTCGGAACGTGCGAAAAGGCGTGGAGCACGTCGCCGGCGAGGACGACCGTCGTGGGCAAAAATCGATCACACAGCCCGTCGATGCGGGGCGGAACGTCTTCTTCCGAGAGCGGCAGCTCGATGTCCGCGCTCGCCCCGCGCCCAAGGTGGAGATCCGCGAGCACGAGCGTATCGCTCTCGGGGAGATAGATCGCCCGGTCGGCGAACGCTGCCTCCATCGCTGTCGTCTGGGGACGCGAGACGGATAGCCGCACCGAACGGACGCGACTCGTCACCAGCCTTCATTGTGTTTTTATTATAATTGTGGGTGTGTCTCGTACTGTGATGGAACACGACCCGTTCGGTCGCGCCATCCGCGACTACCACCGCGGCGAACAGGACGAAGCACTCGTCGACCGCGACGGAGCGGAAACTCGCGAGCATCCGATCGAGGAGTTCTATTTCGGCGCGTTCGAACCCGAAAGCGAGAGTGGGGCGTGGCTCACGTCCTGGCTCGACGGTCCGTTGCTCGATATGGGCGCGGGTGCGGGTCGTGATACGCTCTACTTCCAGGAGCACTTCGAGACAGTTGCCATCGAACCATCGGCGTCTCTCGTCGAGACGATGCGCGATCGCGGCGTTCGGGACGCCCGTGTCGGGGACATGTTCACCCTCCGCGAGTCGTTCGAACGCGACCGATTTCAGTCGGCGCTCGCCATCGGGACCCAGATGGGGCTCGCGGGATCGATGCAGGGATTGAGACGGTTTCTCGGTAACCTCGCGTTCGTGACGACGCCGGACGCGAGCGCGGTGCTCGATGGGTACGATCCGAGCCACGAGAGCGAGGACCTGATCGGCTACCGCGCCGACCCGACACCGGGGTTGGCCCACCGGGTGCTGCACTTCGAGTACGACGGTGACGTCGGCGAAACACTGCACTTCCGCCTGTTCAGTCCCGATCGGGTCCGTGAGGCGGCCGTCGGTACTGGCTGGGCAGTAGTCGAGTGCAGAAGCGACGCCGGTTACTACCGGCTGGCGTTGACGAAAGCCTGATCCGGGGTGTGGTTCGCCCGATAGCGACATCTGTCGAGTCGGAGGCGGTGCTCTCGATCGGGTTGACGTGACTACCCGGCGTGTTCTTTCGCAGTCGTGTACGCCTCGCGCACCCGACGGAACTCCTCGTGATCGCCGCCGTGATCCGGATGGACCTGCTTCACTTTCTCGCGGTAGGCCGTCTTGACCTCCGCGACGCTCGCGCCTGCCGGGAGGCCGAGTACCCCGAAGGCGGCGCTCGCAGGGTCGACTCCGGTTCCCTCGTCGAGTGCGAGATCGGGGGTGTCGAACGGCAGTCGCGAGCCGAGATGAACACCGGGGAGTTCGTGCTCGACGAGAACGGCGTCCGTCGCCGCGCGCTGGATCCGGTAGTACGCCCGTGCGTCGAACGTGATCGCGACGTCACGTTTCGGGAGGTAGAACGCGACCGACTGGCCACAGACCGGATGCTCCTCGGCAAACGGTTCGTCGATCGATCGGAGGTACTCGCGAATCTCGCGCCGGCGCTTCCTCTCCCCGGTGAGCCGCGTCGAACTCTGTACTGTGGTCGGGAACAGTCGCGCACCGACGACGAACACGCTTGCGACGACCACGAGGGAGGCGAGCGCGAGGGCACCGCCGAGAACCAGCCACTCGGACAGCGGGGCGGTCACCTCTTCGAACACGTGCCGCGGTAGGCGTCGCCAACTAATAAGCGACTCGACGGCGTGGGACGAAATCGTATGATCTATGCGCTCAGCCCGTAGTGACCCGGTTCGTCGCCGCTCGCGGGCTCGGCGAAACAGAGCGCGTCGGCGTTCGTGACCATCCACGGGATCGCCCAGTCGAGCAGCACGTCCTCGGTCTCGACATCGAGTTCGGCGTCGGGATCGAGCCCCTGCAGGAGGCGTGCGATCTCGTAGACGGTGTACATCGTCTCGGAATCGAGCACTTCGTCGGGGGCGCGGAACTCGAAGGGGCGCACGCGATCGAACGACGACTTCGGTCGGGGCATACGGTCGCTACGCCGAACTGGCCTAAATCCTCGGCGGTGTGGTCGTGCTCGGAACGGTGCTGATGGCTGGACGGTCGGTTCGGCCTCGTGTCCGGAGCTGTGGCTGGGCGGTTGAGCGCACAAAAATCGTGAGTTCGGGAACTACTCGTGGTTCGACGTGGTCTTTGCGAAGTTGTCCGCGGCGGCGTCCCAGTCGACGACCTCGAAGAAGGCGTCGACGAAGCTGCCACGGTCGGGACCGTAGTCGTAGTAGTACGAGTGCTCCCAGACGTCGAGCGCGAGCACGGGATGGGCTCCCCAGAGCGCGCCCTCGTCGTGGTTGTCGACCGCTACGTTCCGCAGCTGGTTGGCAACCGGATCGTAGACGAGCAGCGCCCAGCCCGAGGCGGCCGACGCGGCGGCCTCGAACTCGCCCTTCCAGCCCTCGTAGGAGCCGAAGTCCTCCTCGATGCGGTCGGCGAGCTCTCCCGAGGGTTCGCCGCCGCCGTTGGGGCTCATGTTCTCCCAGAACATGGTGTGGAGGTAGTGCCCACAGCCGTTGTGAGTCACGTTGCCAAGTGCACCACCGGACGAGGAGAAATCGCCCGACTCACGGTTCTCGGCGAGCGTCTCCTCGGCGCTGTTGAGCCCGTTGACGTAGCCCTGATGGTGGGTGTCGTGATGCCACGTCAGTACCTGCTCGGAGATGTGCGGCTCGAGAGCGTCGTAGTCGTACGGAAGCGGTGGAAGCTCCGCGTTCGAGTGTTCGGACATGATCAAATCCTCCATTCGGTACATCGCCGCGATAGCTGTTAAAGGTTGAGGAACGGGTGGTACCACCCCACATGATTGTCCGCCAGTCGAAACAGACAACGGCGGTGGCGCGCGGGAGTGCGCCGCAGGCGCGCGACTCGCGCGAGGTCTGCGCGAGCGGTGGGCGGCGCGAGCCGAGCACGACCCGTGAACGAAGCGAGTGCAGGCTCGGCAAAGCGAAGCTCTGACGGTGGATGACGGAGCGGAGTGAGCGAAGCGAACGGAGCGGAGGAATCGGTTGGGGAGGTGTGTGGCGGTCGCGGTGCGGTTCTCATTCGAGTCGGAACTCGTGGTGGTGGGTCTACTCGTCAACAAAACTACCTTGTTCCGGCGTCATCCGCTACTGATTTCCGACGGTCCCGTTCGCTTTCCGTCGGTCAGTCGTCGCCGCGCGCCCGCTCGAACATCGCGATGGCCTCCTCGCGGCGCTCGCCGTGATCGCAGATCGGTGCGGGGTACTCGGGCGCGAGATCCTCACGTTCCTCGTCGTCGAGTTCATGCCACGAGTGGATGGCCTCTGGGTCGACGCCGTCGAGTTCGGGAACATGCGTCGTGATGTACTCGGCGTCGGGGTCGTAGCGCTCGCCCTGGGTCATCGGATTGAACACGCGAAAGTACGGCTGGGCGTCCGTTCCGGTGGAGGCGGCCCACTGCCAGCCCCCGTTGTCGTTCGCGGTGTCGTGGTCGACGAGTCGCTCCCGGAAGTGGTCGTAGCCCGCACGCCAGTCGAGCCGGAGGTCTTTCGTGAGGAAGGAGGCGACGATCATCCGGACGCGGTTGTGCATGTACGCCTCCGCGCGGAGCTGGCGCATCCCGGCGTCGACGATGGGGTAGCCCGTCTCGCCCGCCTTCCACGCCGCGAGATCCTCGTTGTCCTCGCGCCACTCGATCTCGTTCGTGAAATCCTTGTAGTTCTGTGAGACGACGTTCGGGTTGTAGTAGGTGACTTGGGTGTAGAACTCCCGCCACGCGAGCTCCTCCCGGTAGGTCTCGACCGCCTCGTGCTCGGCCTCGCTCTCGGCTTCGTCCAGCGCTTCTGCGGTGCGTTCTACGACCTCTCGAATCCCGATGGTGCCGTACTTGAGATCCTGTGAGAGCCGCGATGTGCCCGAGCGTGCGGGGTACTCGCGCTCCTCGTCGTACTCGAAGATCGGCGATTCACAGAACCTATCGAGGCGCTCACGGGCCGCTCCAGTGCCCGCCGAGGGAAGGTTCGCGTCGGGTTCCTCGAACCCCAAGTCGTCGAGTTTGGGGAGTTCGTCGCCGACCACGTCGGCGAGCGCGTCGGCGTCGGGAGCCGGGACGGGATCGTCTTTCTCGCGGTCGAGCCACTTATCGCCGAAGTAGGAGAACACCGCGTAAGGATCGCCGTCGTTCGTGGTGATGGTGCCTGGCTCGTGATGCACCGCGTCGTGGAACGTCTCGTGCTCGACGCCCGCCTCGTCAAGCGCCGCACGGACCGCCCCGTCGCGTTCCTGGGCGAGGCCCGTGTAATCGTGGTTCCAGACCACCCCGTTGGCCCCGTGTTCCTCGGCGAGGTTCGGGAGTTCCTCGGCGGGGTCGCCGCGGGCAATCACGAGATCGCTGTCGCGCTCGCGATACCACTCACGGAGCCAGGCGAGCGCGTCGCGCAGAAACGCCATCCGTGGTGGGGCGGCGTGCTCCAGTACGCTGGGGTCGAAGACGAACACCGGGAGAACGGGACCATCGTCGGCGGCCGCGGCGAGCGCACGGTTGTCCGCCGCGCGGAGGTCGCGCCGGTGCCAGTGAAGTCGCATACTCGGGACAGGAACGGGTGCTCCCTAAACCACCGGGTAGCGGTGCGCCGGATGTGTGATCGTGGGGGGAACGACGGTGTCCGGAATCAGCGGGGCCCCAACGGGCCCGCAGCGTTCACGGCAGCGCGGGCCGCACAGCCCCCGAACGGTTTTGCCGTTCCGAGACGTGTTTCGTGGATATGTCGGAGGACGAACGACAGCTCGCCGAGGACAGTCCACCACGGATGGTGCTCTGCCAACGCTGCAGTGAGGAGTTCGACTGGCGCAAGGACTCGTGTCCGCACTGCGGGTGGGAGAAAGCTGAGTGGACCGACGAAGGCCGGTACGGCCTCGCAAGATCGGACTGAACAGCGGCCGGAAAGCGACTCGCTGAGATGCGGTCGGCTCAGTCCGCCCCTTGGACACCGTTGCGCGCTTCGTTGAGTGCCGAACAGACGCTTCCCTGTCCGGTCGCGTTCGTCTTTGCTAGCCGCGCGCGGCGCTGGACGGGTTCGAACTCCGCGGTCGGAATCGTCTCGCCGTCGGGCGTCGCAAACAGCCGATCGGTCGAATCGGTCACCAGACCCACAGCGGTGGCTTTCCGGAGGTACTCGGCCATCGGCTCGGCCGGCACGGGAACGACGAGACCGCCGTCGGCGAGCGAGACGAGTGCCTGCTCGTCGTCGAGCGAAACGTCCGCGCGCCGGAGTTCGACGACCTGCTCGGGGTCGATACCGGCGTCGGTCAGCGCCTCGACTGCGCGGTACTGCCGCCCCATCCGTGCCTTCTCGTCGAGCGTTCGCCGCACGTCCGCGATGCCGTCCTCGGCGTCGGGGAAGGCGTCCTCGAAGGCCAGCCCCTCGTTCACGCCACGATTGATCTCGTCTTCGTGCATGTGGTCTTCGAGACGAACCGTACACTCCTCGACTCCCGACAGGTCCTCGATCTCGTCGCGCGCGCCGGTCGCCATCATCCACGCGAACGCGGGTGAACACCATGCCGTCGGGAGCACGAGTTCCACAGTCACGGACGATTCGTCGATGGCGAGGTCGTGGATGTAGTCGAGTTCGACGATCGACTCATCGAGTTCGGGATCGTCAACCCGATCGAGGCGCTCGGTCACGGTCGCGCGGGTCGGGCGGGCGCTCGTCGCCATCAGTCCGCGGCGGCCTCCCCGTACTGGTCGGCCATGTCGAACTCGTCGCTGAGTTCGTCGTCGCGGAGTTTCGCCTTCCGCTCCTCGATATCGATATCGTAGAGTTCGGCGGCGTTCTCGCCGATGATCTTCTTTTTCACGTCGTGAGTGAGTTCGACGCCGAACTCGTCGCGCTGGTCCTGGGTGAGTTCGGCCTCCATCACCGCCTCGACGACCCACTCGGGTTCCCAGAGCGCGTAGTCGCTCCCGAAGAGGAGGTTGTCCTCGCCGACCCAAAAGAGGAGTTCGCCCATGATCTCGCCGAACTTCCGCGGGCGTGCGTGCGCCATCGGCGCGACGACCGCCAGCCCGCCATAGACGTTGGTCTCCTGGGCCCCGATGTGGGCGAAGTCGTCGAACCGGGGGAAGCCGACGTGCTCGACGATGAAGTTGAGTTCCGGGAACGACGTCGCGGCGTCGTCCACGTCGGCCACGTCGAAGGCGTCACGATTCAGCGGCCGAATCGTCGGTCCCTTGTGTGCGTGGATGTTCGTGATTCCCAACTCGGCGCACTTTTCGAGGTACTCGAACGATTCCTCGGAATCGAGCCGCCAGCCCTTCGAGCCGTCCTTCCACTCGGCGGTGTAGAGTTTCACGCCTTGGATGTCGTGTTCGTCCTTCTGGCGTTCGAGTTCTTCGAGCCCTGCCTCGCCCTCGCGCGGGTCGAACCGTCCGTTGAGCACGAACCGTTCGGGGTACTCCTCCGTGAGGTGGGCGTTGTCCTCGATGGTGTTGAACCCGTCCTCGTAGAACTCGCTGAGGTAGGTCGGCTGGAAGATGCCCATGTCCGCGTGGCCGTCCCGAAAGAGGTCCTCGATCATCCGATCGGCGCTGTACTTGCGGTACTCGTCCATGTCCCAGAGGCGCTCCTCCGGCGTGAACGCCGAGTGGTAGTCGTAGAAACACTGAATGAACTGTTCGCCGCCTTCGTGGATGATGTTCTCCTCGCTTGCATCCCAGTGATGGATGTGCGAATCGATAACGAACACGTCCTCTCCGTCGTGCCGGTACATGACGCATGATGAGTGGTCACACGAAACAATATATCTTTGCCAATTTTTCGGCATAATTGGCCGCAACTCCGTTCGGACGGACTGCGTGGCCGGCTGACGTCACAGACAGCGGTCACGAACACTTTTGCCGACGACTGGAGTACTGGTGTGTGCTACCATGAAGGCAGCCAGACTCCACGAGTACACCGACGAGATGGACGACGCACTCTCGATCGACGACGTCGACGCACCACAGGTGAACCAGGCCGATCACGTGGTCGTCGACATCGAAGGCGCGGGCTGGTGCCAGACGGACAACCACGTCATCGAGGGGATGTGGGAGCAGTACATGCCCCAGGACCTCCCGATGACGCTCGGCCACGAGAACGCCGGCACAGTAGTCGCGGTCGGCGACGGCGTCTCGGTCGTCGCGGAGGGCGACCAGGTGATCTGTCATCCGGTGATGACCTGCGGGACCTGCCGTCCGTGCCGACTCGGCGAGGACATGTACTGCGAGAACGTCGCCTTTCCAGGGCTCTCGACCGACGGTGGGTTCGCCGAATCCCTCCTCACCAACGAACGCGCCGTCATCCCGCTGCCCGATGGCGTCGATACGACCGACATCGCGCCCCACGCCGACGCGGGTATCACGGCCTACCACGCGGTGAAAAAGGCCGCCCGTGAACTGAACCCGGGCGATCACGCGGTCGTCGTCGGCATCGGGGGGCTCGGCCACATCGGGCTCCAGTGTCTCGACGCGATGAGCGCCACTACCATCACCGCGGTCGATCTCAAAGACAGCGCGCTCGATCTGGCGACCGACCTCGGGGCCCATCACACCGTGAACCCCGACTCGACGGACGTTGCGGGCGAGATCGAATCGATCACCGACGACGTCGGCGCGCAGCAAGTGCTCGACTTCGTCGGCAGCGACGCGACCACCGCGCTCGCGCCCGATGTCGTCGCCGCCGGTGGCGACCACCACGTCGTCGGCTACGGCGGCCACGTCCATGAACCCGCCCAGGCGCTCGTCAACGGCGAATTCAGCTATCGCGGCACGCTCGTCGGCCAGTACACCGAACTCCAGGAGCTCGTTGCGCTGGTCGAACGCGGCGACGTCGATCTCCGGACCTCGCGGTACGGGCTCGATGAGATCAACGACGTCGCCGCGAAGCTCGAGCACGGCGAGATCGAGGGGCGGGCCGTTATCACGCCCTGAAAGCCCTCGGAACTGCGCGGGCAAGCCCGCGCATCCGGCCTCGCTGTGCTCGGCCGGACGCCTGACGGCGGCTCCTCGCCCTTTTCATGTCCACCGGAAGAGCAGAGCTCTCCCGAGCCCTGCCTCGTGGTCCGAAAGACGCTTCGCGTCTTTCGTCATTGCAGGAAATCGGTGATTTCCTGCAAGCAGTCAGATTCCGTCGGAATCTGACGACAT